>CAYUZM010000040.1:0-15225 GCA_964449665.1 uncultured Solibacteraceae bacterium | reverse complement strand
CATCCGGCCGTACTGAGCATGTACATCGTGGAAAGCGACTTCACGCCGGGCTTGCAGAACGTGGGCGAACACGACTGGATTCTCTACCAGAAGGTGGGCGACGCTCAGGTCGGTTTGATTGTGGTCGGCAAAGCCGAAGGTTAAAGCACCAACTCGCGGCGGCAGCCGCGCAGGTCCATTTCAAATTCGATCGTTTCGATGGGCGGGGCCGAGTAGTGCCACGTAATCCCGTGGATGCCGGACGCGCCCATCGGACGGATCAGTTCGCTCTCCAGCAAGTGCCACACCGGATGCACCGTGTAGACTTCCGTTGTGGTTACGCCGCTCCAATCCACACCCAATCCCTGCAGGCGTCCGCTCATGAGGCCCATCACGAATCGAGCCTTCTCCCGCAGGGCATCGGCGGAAGTCTCGCCCCGGCGCACAACATCGTGCGGATCGAGCGAGCCCTCGGGTAACTCGCCCGCTCCTGCCACGATGAACGTTTTGCGCGCCGCGTTCGAGGGCGCCGTATAACTGAATCCGTAGAGAGAGGGTTGGGCGGGCGCACCAATCTTCGGTGCGATGTTCGTCCGCGCCACGGGATTGACACCGTCGAGAAACACGCCCCAGCGCTTCAGAACGTCGATATATCCGGCGTTGAAATCGTTGAAGCCCTGAAACGTGAACGGGCGCGGCGACCGTAGCTCCATGCCGCACAGGCACTGGATGGGTAGTTTGGCCGCGGCGATATGCCGCTCTACGGCTTCAAACCCTTGTTTGAGCAGTACCGGCTGATGAAACCGCGCGTGGATGACTTCGTGCCCCTCGTCGGCAACCGCTCCGCCCGAATAGGGAGCGATCCCGCGAATGAACGAATAGTGGCCCTTGGGATTGTGAACGAGCATGCCTTACCTTTTTACGCCAGCGCCCTTCGCATGGAATCGACGGCGGCAATGAGACTCTTCACCTGGTCGCCGAGCGGGATGTACTCCATCGTCAGATAGCCCTTGTAACCGGCCTTCTGAATCTCCTTGTAGAGGTAGGGATAATTCATCTCGCCCGTGCCCGGATCATTGCGCCCCGGATTGTCCGCAATGTGGAAGACCTTCACATAGGGCATGGCCTCGCGCAGCGTGCGCGTAACGTCGCCCACTTGCACTTGTTCGTGGTAGAGGTCGAAGAGTAGGCGAATATTTGGGTGATCGGCTTCCTTCATGAGCTTTACGCCCGCCACGCAACTATCCAGGAAGTAGCCTTTGTGATTCACCTTCGTGTTCAACGGCTCGACGATGAGCGTCACATTCGCCTTCGCCGCCAGATCGCCGCAACGCTTGGCGCCTTCCACAAGGCTCGACCACTGCTCGGCGTAGGTCTTCGAGGGAATCGCGTTGCCCGACATCAGCAGCAGCATGGGAATCTCCAGCCGCTGGGCCGCGTCGATGTTCTTCTGCACTTCCTGAAGCAGGTTCTCACGCTGGGCCGGATCGACAATCGAGATGGGCATGCGCCCCCAGAAAGGTGTCGAGCTAATGGTGTCGATTCCCAGCTTGAGCGAACGCGCCAGCTTCTTCACGCGCTCGATGTCGGCGTTTAACCACTGCGCGTGTTCGCCCACAAGTTCAACCGACTGGATCCCCGCCTTAGCAGCCGCCTCCATCTTCTCTTCGAACGAACCCTTCAGTGTCCAAAGCATTACCGACGACGTGTTTGGCGCGCTTGCGGGTGTTTGCGCGAGCGCTGCCGTGGCCGCCGCCGCGCCCACGAGGAGTTCCCTACGTTCGATCATCGCCCGATAGAATAGCATTCCGGCGCTGCATGATATCCTGAGAACTCACTCCGCTGTTTCAGGTAACCCTATGCGGCAAATCCGCTTTGAGACGCGTGGCGGCATTGTCGTCACACGCGCCATTTCCAAAACCCCTTATAAGAAAGGCCTGCGCGCGTTGTTGCGTGAATTAGACACGCGGCGCGGCATCTATTTGTCCTCCGGATACGAGTATCCGGGCCGCTATTCGCGATGGGACATCGCCAGCACGAACCCGCCCATGGAGATCGTCGGGAGGGGGCGCGAGCTTGCGTTCCAGGCGCTCAATGCGCGGGGCGAAGTGCTGTGCGAAGTGTTCCGGCGGCTGCTTGCGGACCATCCGCATTGGGAGGCGATCGCCTCCGTACCCGGCGGCTGGAAGGGCACGTTGAAGCCGCTGCCCGCCCTCTTCTCGGAAGAGGAACGCAGCCGCCAGCCATCCGCATTTTCGATTTTGCGCGCGATTCTGGAGGAGTTCCGCAGCCTGGGCGATGCGCGCCTGGCGCTGGTGGGCGCGTTTGGCTACGACCTGCTGTTTCAGTTCGATCCGATCGATCTCAAGCTGCCGCGCAATGGCGCGAAAGACCTGCACCTGTTCCTGTGCGACGACATCTGCTTCATGGACCGCAAGAAGGAGTTGATCGAGCGCTATCAGTACGATTTCGAGTTCCAGGGCCTCTCCACCGTATCGCTTCCTCGTGACGGCGCCGAAGTCGAGCCACATCCAGACACCGGCGTCGCCGACATCACCTCCGACCATACGCCCGAAGAGTACATGGCCGGCGTGGAGAAGGTGCGTCAAGGCATGAAGCGCGGCGACTACTATGAGGTCGTGCTGCGCCAGAAGTTCCAGGCGCCCTATTCCGGCAGCGTCTCCGAATTGTTCGAACGCATTCAGAAGGCTTCGCCAAGTCCCTATGAGTTTCTGATTCAGTTCGGCGAAGAACAACTGGTAGGTGCTTCGCCCGAAATGTTCGTGCGCGTGGAAGGCGGGCGCATCGAGACCTGCCCCATCTCCGGCACCGCGCGACGCACTGGCGATCCCATGCGCGACGCGGAAAATATTCGCGAATTGCTTGCCTCGCTGAAGGAAGAATCCGAGCTGACGATGTGTACGGACGTGGACCGCAACGACAAGTCGCGCGTCAGCGTTCCCGGCTCGGTGAACGTCATCGGCCGCCGCCTCATTGAATCCTATGCAGGCGTCTTCCACACGGTCGACCACGTAGAGTCCATGCTCGACGAAGGCATGGACGCCCTCGACGCTTTCCTGACGCACATGTGGGCCGTCACCGTGATTGGCGCGCCCAAGAAGGCGGCGGCGCAGGAGATCGAAAACACCGAAAAGGACGCACGCGGCTGGTACGGCGGCGCCGTCGGCATGATCTCGCTGAACGGCGATATCAACACGGGCATCCTCATTCGCACGGTCCACCTGCGCAACGGCATTGCCGAGTATCCGGTCGGCGCTACGCTGCTCTACGATTCCATCCCGGCGAATGAGGAACTGGAGACCCGTCAGAAGGCCACCGGATTCTTCAATGTGATGGCGGAAACGCGCGGCGTGAAGAAGAAACGCGCCGCCGTCCGCCAGAAAGCCGGCGAAGGCGTGAAACTTCTGCTGGTGGATAACGACGATTGCTTCATCCACACGCTCGCCAACTACGCGCGCCAAACCGGAGCGGAGGTGGTTACCTACCGCGCTGGATTTCCGCTCGAGATGATCGAACAAATCAAACCGGATTTGATTTTGATCTCCCCAGGCCCGGGCCGTCCCGCCGATTTCGGCGTTCCGGAAGTGGTGAAACACGCGGTCCGCGTGGGCGTCCCCGTCTTCGGCGTCTGCCTCGGATTGCAGGGAATTGTGGAAGCGTTCGGCGGCGAACTGGGCGTGCTCGACTATCCGATGCACGGCAAGCCGTCGGTGGTGAAGCATCGCGGCGCCGGTGTCTTTGAAGGGCTGCCCGAAGAGTTCAAGGTCGGCCGCTACCACTCGCTCTATGCGATTCCGGAGAAGTTGCCCGCGGTGCTGGAGGTGACCGCCGAATCTGAGGACGGCATCATCATGGGCGTGCGCCATCGCACGTTGCCCGTGGAAGCCGTCCAGTTCCACCCGGAATCGCTGCTGACGCTCGAAGGCGAAGCCGGCTTCCGCATCATCGAAAACGTGGTGCGGGCATCGAAAGCGGTCCGCGCGGCACACTAGATGATCGCGCGCGGGCTCATCTTTCTGGTCGCCGCCACGGTCACAAGCGTTTTTTTTATCAATCTTTGCGCCACCATCTTCCAGTGCGGCTGTCAATCGCTTTGGGGCGCAGCCGACCGCTTCTGCAACATCCATGCGGCTCATGGGAAGCACTGCCCCTGGTGCTCCTTCGGCAATGCCGGACATGCATTTGTCTATGGTTCCATGCTGGCCGCGCAGGCCGCCGCCAGCTTCGGGCCATGGCTTCACGCCCCGCTGCTTCGTCTCGCCGTGGCGCTCGCGGCGTTCCCCGCCACGGGAATCGTCCTAGCACTGTTGTTAGGGTGGATCACTCAGTACTGGAACTAGCGGGTACTTGTCGAAACGCGCACACACCTGCATACTGAAAGTGCGATATGGGCGATGCAAACTTCATTCTCTTCCTGGCCGTGGTTGTTTGGATGGCCATTGACCTCACCGGTGGCGGTGGCGGCAAGCGTGATCGCCTGCGCGTTCCCTCGCTCGGCTAGCGCCTTCTTCGCTCCATCCTTCGATATCCTGTAGTTCTGCGAATGCCATCCGTGTGTGTTGTGGGCGGAGGCTTGGCCGGACTTGCCGCGGCAGCCGCGCTGGGCGATGCCGGCTTTGAAGTCGAACTCCTTGAATCGCGCGGATTCCTTGGCGGACGCGCCACTTCCTATCCGGTTCCAGGGGCCGAAGGCGAAGTAATCGACAACTGCCAGCACGTTCTACTGGGCTGTTGCGTGAACCTGATCGATTTCTACCGCCGGCTTGGCGTGGCGGAAAAGGTTCACTACTTTCGCGAATTCACCTTTCTTGAGCCCGGTGGACGCGCATCGAAACTGCAAGCGACGGGTCTACCCGCCCCGCTGCACTTCGGTCCCTCGTTCCTCACCATGCCCTGCTTCGATTGGAGCGACCGCGTCTCCATTGCACGCGGCATGCTGGCGTTGATGCGCGAACACCGCCGCACGGACCTCGATTCGATCACCATGCTCGACTGGCTCCGCGCGCATCGCCAATCGCCGCGTGCGATCAGTCGTTTCTGGAATCAAGTGCTCGTCAGCGCGATTAATGAGGACCTCGATCGTATGGCCGCCTCGCACGGCTTCCAGGTTTTCCGCCTGGGGTTCCTCGCGGGCGCCCGTTCGAGCGCCATGGGCATCCCCGCCGTGCCGCTCGCCAGCCTATACGGCGAAGAGGCGTGGAGCCGCCTGCCGCAAGTGCGGATTCACACCCGCGCGGCGGTCGAATCCGTCGAAGGCGGCGTGCGCCTCGCGAACGGAGAACACCGTAACCCTGGCGCCATCGTACTCGCCGTGCCCTTCGAACGCGCCGCCGCGATGGCGCCTCACATCGGTCTCAACTTCGACGGCTGGGAGCACTCACCCATCACCGGTATCCACCTTTGGTTCGACCGTGCCATCACCAGTCTTCCCCATGCGACACTGCTCGACCGCACCATCCAGTGGATGTTCAACAAATCCGAAGGCCGGCACATTCAACTCGTTGTCAGCGCCTCGCGTGGACTCACGGAGATGCCTCGCGGTGAAGTAATCGCGCTTGCGCTGCGGGAACTGGCCGAGTTCATCCCCGCGGCCGCGCACGCGCGCCTCGAACGCGCGCACGTGGTGAAGGAGATTCGCGCCACCTACTCCGCGCGCCCGGGACTGGAAACCCGCCGGCCCACGGCGGAAACCAGCGACCCTAAGCTATTCCTCGCGGGCGATTGGACGCGCTCCGGCTGGCCCGCCACCATGGAAGGCGCCGTCCGCAGCGGCTACCTCGCCGCCGAAGCCGTGTGCCGAAAGCTGGGTTCCCCGCATCAATTCTTGAAACCGGACGTGGCTTGAAGCAGTAAACTATTAAGTATGTGTACCCGAAGAGCACTGCTTGCGGCGATGTGCGTGCCCGCGCTGCTCGTTGCTGACGATCCTCAAACCACGATTATCACCGTCGAGGTGAAGAACCTGGACGGGAAGCCCGTGGAACGCGCCTCCGTGATCGTCCGTTTCGCCGAGGGCCGCAGTATCAAGAAGTTCGGCAAGAAGACGGTGCTGAACTGGGAGCTTCGCACCAACCAGATCGGCGTCGCGAAAATTCCGGCCATCCCGCAAGGCAAGATTCTTGTCCAGGTGATCGCCAAGGGGTACCAGACCTACGGCGATACCATTGAGATCAACGAGCCTGAACGCACCATCGAAGTGAAGCTTAAGCCGCCCCAGCCGCAGTTTTCGGCGCACTAAACGCCGATTCCATGGGCATACCGGACGGCATGCGTGCCCTACACGATGAAGACGGTGCCTCTACACGGATAGGGAGGCTCGCTGTTCCCTTTCCGTTTTCCGTTTTGGTGTCGATTGTCGGGGCGGTACTGCTTTTCCTAACGGCGGGCATTTTGTTCGTTCTCACGCCTGGGCTACGGTATATCCGGCGTCGAAAAGAAGAGCGAGTCTTCGAAAGGCTAAGGTCGGTGGGCAGGTCCGTCACTTGGGAAGGCGCGCGGTCCGCTGTCGCGCAGCTTCGCGGCACCTTTATTGAGGAATATTTGTCCTCTAAGGGCCCTTACAGACTCTGGTGGACTCCCGACGATATTGCCCAAACATCGCCATTCCCTTGCTGCTTCGAGGATCATCCGTGGGGTGAGGAGGATCGCATCGAATTCTTCAAATGGTGTCGTTCCATCCACACCGACGAGCTCAATGGAACGGCCAGAATGGTTGACCCACGCGGAGCGGACTTGGGTGTTGTGGCGCGATCGCTGGTTACTGCCCGAGTGGTTCATCGCTCTGTTTGTGTTGGGCCGCAACGGTAACGATTCACCATCAGCCTGTCAAATGAAGCAGTACGGGCTAACCTGAAAAAACTCCGCCAATTTGTAAGCCGCACTCTTGCTGATCGGCCGATGGCCGGACAATACCTGGCTCACGTACGACTTACTTCCTAGCATCGGTATGAGATCCACCTGCCGGAGGCCGCGCTCCTCCATGAGAAACTTCAACACGCCGCCCGGCGAGCGCTCGGGATCGGGCTCAATCTCGTCTTCGTACTGCATGATGAGTGCGGTGAGAGTCTCGACAAAACGTTCGACTGCGGGAGGCTGCTTCTTCTCGTTGGCAGCCAAAGATTCCAGCAATGCAGACATCTCGGCGAGTTCTTTACGGTTTCGCGGCTTCACGGGCCGATGGGTAACCAGCAGGTCAACGTAGCCGGCATCGACGATCATAGTTTCCAGTCTCCTTTGTCGTATTCAGCGTGGCTCAATAGCGCCTTGAAAAAAAACGTCTTGCGCCGGAATGACACTCCGCAGATCAACCGGTGCGAACCAAGATTGAAAACGACTCTTTCACTGACCCAATCCGCGGAAGGAAAGACCGCTTGTAGCTCGACCAGGTTGTCGAAATTATTCCTCTTCGCCAGTTCATACCAGCGAGCCACCTTTTCGGCAAGGCGCGTTTCCCGTGATTTTCGAGCAGCCAAGAACAGGTTGATCTTGCTGATCACGTTCATGGGGTTAGTTTAGCAAAAGCTAAACTGCGATCCGGTGTGCCAAGGAACGCGGCTACGGCACAAGAATACGAATCGCCGCCGGAACCACTCGCACCTCAATTGGCAGCGTGCCCAACGCCTCGCCGTCGACCTCGATCGACACGCGTGCTTGCGACGTGGCACGGAGTTCCTTCGCCCGGTAATGATGCACCTTGGGGTGCTTGTATACGTTGTCCGAATACAGCACCGGCAGATCTTTGGCGAGCGTGAACATGCCAAGCGAGTCGATGATGGTCACTTCGAGCACGCCGTCGTCGAGCAGCGCCTTCGGGCAGACGTGCATGCCGCCGCCATGGTAGCGGCCATTGCCGATGGCGATGTTGAGAATTTCGTGCGTCGTGGGTGCGCCGCCGTCGAGCGACAACTCCACCGTCTTCGCCTGATAGCGAAAGAAGACCTCGACCGTGGCATACATGAACGCGGCCTTGCCGCTCATCGAACTCAGCGCGTTCTTGGCGCGCGTGGCGACTTCTCCGCCCATGCCGAAACTCGTGAGGTTGATGAAATAGCGCTCCGCGCGCCCGCCCGCGTGGCGCTCGAAGCTGATGTGCGCGGCGTCGATCGTCTTCGTCTTTCCCGCCAGCACCACCGCCACCGCCTCGTTCATATCGCGAATCCCGAGCGTGCGCTGAAAATCGCCGCCCGTGCCCATCGGCATGATGCCCAACTGGGCGGCGGGGTTGATCGGTTGCCCTTCGCGAAAGAAACCATTCAGCGTCTCGCTGATCGTTCCATCGCCGCCCACCGCGAGAATGCGCTCGAACCCCTCTTCAATGAGCTTGGTCGCCAGTTCGCTCGCATGGCCGGGCCGTTGCGTGAACAGAGCCTCCACAAGCCCGATCTGCTGCACAATCTTCGGCCAGTGGGCCGCCGCTTTTCCGCCCGCCGCGCGCGGGTTCACGATGGCCGCCGTGCGCAGGCTCATATCACCCCTCGCGCGCGTAGATCATGGACAGTGTCGCGCAGTGTTTCCAGCGGATCGCGGGCCTGGAAGCCTAGCTCGCGCGACGCTTTTGCGGAATTGCAGTACCAGAAGTGGCCGCTCAGCGCGATGGTTTCGTCGTCGAGGTCAAACTTGCGGCCGATGAGCGGCATCACGATGCGCAGCAGCGGCGCGCTCAAACGGGCGAGCGCCGTGGGGCTGCTCATCAACGGCGGCTTCCGCCCCGCGATCCGGCAAGTTTCCTGAATCACCTTCTTGAACGTCCAATTCGCGCCGCCCAGCAGATAGCATTCGCCGATGCGGCCGCGTTCCATGGCGGCGATCGTACCCGCAGCCGCGTCGCGCGCATCGACGAAGCTCATGCCCCCCGTGGGAAACGTCATGATCTGCCCTTCGAACAGGTGAACGATGTCGCCGGTGGAGGAGCCGCGGTCATCCCCAGGTCCAAGCAGCAGTGCCGGATTCACAATCACCGCCGGAAGCGACTTTGCGCGGCACAGGGTGAGCACTTCTTCTTCGGCCGCGATCTTGGAAGCATAGTAGCCCCAATGCTTTGTGGTCTCGTGTTGAAAGCCTGCCGTCTCGTCGTGGATCACCGGCTTCCTGGTGACCGCGATGGTTCCCGAGGAACTCACGACCACGATCCGTTCCACGCCGTGCCGCAGCGCTGCCTCGCACACGTGGCGCGTTCCGTTCACGTGGACGTGGAAGAGTTTCTCGCGATCGCGCGGGTCGCGCGAGACGATTCCCGCCAGGTGATACACGCTGCCCGCTCCCGCTATTGCGCGATCCACGGCGCTTGCGTCCGTCACATCGCCGGGGACAATTTCGATGCCTGCCTGGCCGTCGTAAGCTGAACGTCCCCGGCAAAGCAGCCGTAACGGCCCGTCGCCGCGTGCGCGCAGTTGCTCGACGAGATGCTTACCAAGGAAGCCGGTAGCGCCGGTGATCAGCACCGGTTTCATTTCAAATCCACCACGGTCCAATTCTTTGCCAACGCGTATGCGCGGAGTTTCTTGCTTGGATTGGTCGCAACGGGCTGGCCCACGGCTTCGAGCATCGGCACATCGGACATGCTATCGGAATAGGCGCGGCAGATGGCGGGGTCGGCTCCGAACCGCTCACAGAAGCCGCTGATGGCGTCCACTTTCTCAGGGCCCGCGATGATCGGTTCAATCAGGTCCCCGGTTGCCGTTCCGGCACTGAACCGCAGCCGGTTGGTGACGGCGTCATCGAAGCCGAACTCTTCGATAAGCGGCTGAATGGCGAAGTCGAGACTGCCTGTGAGCAGGATGGTGCGAAAGCCCTCCCGCCGGTCACGCTCCACCAACTCACGCGCGCCCGGAAACGTGGCCGGGTGCAGCACGGCCTGGTGCATGCGGGGCGCGCTCCGCGTCATCCAGTCGAGGCTCATGCCGGTATACTCGCGGAAAAAGACGACGTTGAATTCGTGGCGGCGCATCCGCATTTCGAGCGAAAGCCACCACGGCGCGCGAACCAGCGCGCGGGCGCAGCGGCGTGTGGCGCCGGCGTTCGGGTGATTGCGGGCGAACCATAAGTACTGCGTGACGACATTGCTGGAGACGAGCGTGCCGTCCAGATCGTAGAAGGCGAGTTTGGCGGGCATCAGGCGCGCGCCGCCACGATGTTCTCGAAATTCTTCTTGTGCCGCCAGGCAACGAAGATCAGGAAGAAGAGACCGAAAAGGGCCGACATCAGATCTTCCCGCGCGAACAAAATCGCGACGAACAGCGCGTAGCCGGTAAGTGAGGCGCGTGTTCCGGCCTCGACCCACTTACGCTTCTTGCCAACCCAGCGCAGCACGACGTAGAGCAGAATCATCGGCGGCACGTAGAGAGGATAGAGGTACACCATCACGCCCGTGGATGTCGCGATACCTTTGCCGCCGTTGAACTTCAGCCAGGGCGAGAAACAGTGGCCGAGGATTGCGGCCAGTCCGTAGAGCCACAGCGTGGCGTGCGAATCGCCGGGGCGCGTCACCAGCCAGATTGCGAAGAGGCCTTTGCCGAGATCGCCGATGAGCGTGATCACGGAACGCCACTTGGAGAAGCGCAGGACGTTGTTGAAGCCCGGATTGCCCGAGCCTTCCTTCAGGATGTCGATTCCGGTTCCCATCATCGCCAGCACGGCGAAGGGAATGGAGCCGATCAAATAACAGGCGGCCAGCCGCAGCAACAGGGCCGCGTCCAGTTCAGGCATAGAGGTCGGCGATTGCCTCGCGGATTCGGTTCCTCAACTCCACCACGCTTGCGCCGGGCTCCATCGCCGCACCCGCGCGCGCCGTGGTGCGCAAACGAAACTCGTCCATCGCCAAGGGTACGACAGGGGCGCCTGTTTCCTGCGCCGCGCGCAAAGCAGGCAGCCGGAAGCGGCAACGTTCGGCGGCCACACCCACGGGCGCATCGGGGAACAGTACAACGACGTCGCCCCGGCGCAAAGCCGCCACCATTTCCGCGTGTGTGTTCGCCACCGAAGAGCGAAGGAGCGATTCCGACGCGCCGAGAACTCCGTTCAGCGCCTCTCCGCCGGCCAGCGTGACGCGCCGCTCCATGCATGCCGCCAGTGCCACCGGGTCGGGATGGCCGCAACGGTTGGCGACCACGAGACAGCCAGTGGTGGGCAGCGTTCCTTCCATCACCGCGTGGCGCCCGGCCAGCGACAATGCCGTGCGCGCGAATCCGGCGGTCCAATCCGGTTTCCCGAAAACGCGAATCATCGCCCCGCCAACGCGAGCGACCGCGCGGGCCGCGTTGAAACGCAACTTCTGCGTTGCGTTGCGGAGGGCGCGCTTCACGCCCGACGCCGCCAATGCGCCAAAATTCTGCTGCCAGAGCGCGGCCATTTCGACCGTCGCCGAACGGCCTTCACGGCCCAGGCAACGCTGCTGATAGTGCGCAATCGCCTCCCCGCGCCGCAGCTTTCCGTTTTGTGTTTTGGGTAGCGTGCCCGGCGTGATGACGAAGACTTCGTCCGGCGGTTCGCCCAGCGCCGCTTCCACGGAACTGCGTACGCCTTCTCCCACGCGGCGCTGATCCGACGAGGTCTCGGCGATGGACTCGACGATTACCACCAGCCGTTCACTACCCGATGCCGCATCGCGCACCCCGATCGCCGCGGCCGATCCGGCGCGTACGCCAACCGCCTGCATCGCCGCCGCTTCAATCTGCTGCGGTGACATCGTGCGGCCCTTGCGAACGATGACGTCCTTGGTGCGGCCCGTCATGGTCAGGCATCCATCATGGATGTAGCCCAAATCGCCGGTATCGGTCCACCCATCCTCGCCCCGTCCCGCGGAGCTTTGCGAGGCGGCGCGAAATTGCACGTGACCGTCCTTGATGCGGATCTCGGCGCAATCAAGCGCCTTGCCCACGGAATAAAATCCGTCCGCATCGCATCGCGCTCCTTCGCCGGGTTCCGAAAGCGCCAGTGCGACTCCCGCTTCGGCGAGCCCGTATCCAGGAGCCATCGCGTCCTCGCGCAAGCCGATGGTTGAAAACCGCCGCGTGAAGCGTTCCACCGTCTCACGCTGAATCGCCTCGCCCGCGTTCACCGCCATGCGCCAGCAACTCAGATCGACGCCCTCCACGGCCGACATCGGCATTTTGCGCGCGCACATTTCATACGCAAAGTTTGGCGCCGCCGAGAGTGTTCCGCGTGAATCGTGGATGGCCCAGAACCAGGTTTCCGGCCGCTCAAAGAACTCCTTGGGTGACAGCAGCGTCAACGGAATGCCGTAGTACAAACTAAACAACCAGCAGCCCACCAAGCCGAGGTCGCTCGACAACGGCAGCCAGCTCACCAGCGCATCGTGCCCATTCACGCCCACGCGTTTCCCGATCGCGCGAATATTGGACAGCAGATTCGTGTGCGTCAAGGGAACCGCCTTCGGTTCGCCCGTGCTGCCGGAAGTGAATTGCAGCAGCGCCGTTTCATACGGTTGGGGTAACCGCTTGTGCGTGCGCTGGCCCATCTCGCGCAAGGTGCGCACTTGCGCCACGCCAGCGACGCCCGGAACACGCACGCGCAACATCCGCGCGAGCGACCGCACCTGTTCGAAGGAAATCAGGAATCGCGCGCCCGCCTTGCGCAGCAGGTTGCTCTGCCGCTCCATGTACTCGCACAGCCGCGTGACATCGGCCGGCGGAAACAGCGGCATGGGAACGGCGCCCGCCAGAATCACGCCGAAGTACGCGTAGAGAAAATCTTCACCGTTGGGCAGCAGAATCGCCACCGGCGCGCCGCGTTCGACACCCTGCGCCAGCAGCCCGCGTGCGACGGTTTCGGCTACATCGAGGATCTGCCCGCACGTAACGCCGCGACCGGCGCCGGCTTCGAGCAGATGCACCTGAGTCTTGCCCGGCGTATGCTCGGCATGCCACCGCAAGGCATCAACCAACGTCTGCGCTGTCACCGGCTCCGGAGCGATGCTGCCAGACGGCGGTACGATGCGGTACACCGATTCGGCCGACTTCTCCTGCGTCCCCTGCTGAATCGCCTTGGCCCAGCCCGCCGGCGTGTCGGCCTGCTCGGCGATCTCGTCGGGCAGCTCCATTTCGAGCTTCGCCTCGCAGCGCACCATCAACTCCACAAGGTCCAGACTCGCCAGCCCGAGATCGCGCTCAAACGACGAAGTCGGCTTCAGGTTCGCCGCGGCGCGCTCCTTGCCCTGCTGCTGCAGGAGCTCGCGCACGATCTCCATGACCTGCTGTTCGATCGTCAGTTGCTCGACTTGTTGTGCTGGCGCCGACATCTCTGGTGAACCTTATATCTTAAAAGACTTGCCCTTCATGAATTCGGCCGCCACCCATTTCTGGATGCCCTGCACTTCCTGGTCGATCCAGTAGCGCCGCCAATCGATGCGTTCCGGTGTCCACGGCAACCGCGCGCGGTCGGCCTCGGCAAGCTGCGCATTGGCCGCGCGAATGTTCTCCGCCTCAAACACAAACCGGTTGTCCAGCATGAATGGCTGATATAGCGCCAGCGTTTGTTCGCGAATGTTTACCTGCAATCCCAACATGCGCAATTGCGTGGCCAGCGCTCCCAGCGCGCGGCGTCCGGGAAGGCGCGATTTCTGAGCCACTTTCCGCATGCCCGCGGCCAAATATTGCAGACCCGCCAGGCGCGCGATGAGCCGTTCCCCGCGGCGCTTCGCCGTTGCCGCCGAAACAATTTTGACGCCGCTCGTGGGAAGCCATTTCTTCTTCTCGCGGCGGTGCTCTTCATACATCCACTCGACGATCTTCCCGAGCGGCACTGGGTTCGAATCGGCGGTACCGATCTGATAGACCTTGTTCTTCACGCCGCTGTGCAACGCCGCCGCCGCCGTCAGAATCGACGTCGCCACCTGATCCACCGGCACGACTTCCATAGGCGCGTCAGCCCGCAGAGGCCAATGCCTTAGGCCTGCCATCGCCATCATCACCAAAGGCGCCGCCGTGCGGCCGCCCTCGACCCAGCCGGGGAAGGGAAACTCCAAAGCCGCTTCGACAATCGCGGGACGCACGATCGCCCAGTCCAAATCTGGAGCCGAGGCGATGATCTGTTCGCCCAGGCTCTTCGAGTAGGTGTAGATGTTCACCCAGCCCCACTGCGCCGCGCGCTGCGTGCCCAGGTCAATCAACTGCTGCGCAATCTCTTTGGTGGCAATCTTGCGAGGACTCCGCGCCGCGCGGTCGCG
This sequence comes from uncultured Solibacteraceae bacterium, assembly GCA_964449665.1. Taxonomy (GTDB): domain Bacteria; phylum Acidobacteriota; class Terriglobia; order Bryobacterales; family Bryobacteraceae; genus JAFLBB01. The sequence continues at coordinate 1,043 of CAYUZM010000040.1, read as the reverse complement.
AATGCCGGCCACCTGTTCACGGATGAACCGGACCTCTTCGTCGTGGCGGAAACTCCGGTCGCTGGGCCCTTTCCTCCGCGGATAATACCCGACAATCGGCTCGGATTCCTCAACCAGCCCATCGCTTTCACCGCATACGAAGCACGTCGAGATGTGCACCAGCTTGGCGCCCATCTTGCTCGCGACTTCGATGGAGCCTTCCGCGCCGTCCACGTTGGAACGGAAGCTCTCATCCACGGGCGGGAAGAACTCTACCAGTCCGGCGCAGTTGATGAGGATCCCCACCCGGCCGCGAAGCGACGCCAGCGTCTCGTCGCTCAGCCCGAACTGCGGCTGCGAGACGTCGCCCTGATGGAGCGTGATTTTGTCGCGCCAAACCGCGGCTCCCGACCGCTCCACAATCGGCTTCAGCGATGGCGACCCGAGCACGTCCTTCTGAAATCGTTCTTCCGGCGGATTCCCCGCCTTACCGCGCATCAGCAAATGAAGATGCTTGAAGTTGGGAAAGCGGTCAACCAGGAGCCCCAGCACAACTTTCCCCACGAACCCATTGGCTCCCGTGAGAAAAATTTCTGTGTCTCGAAATGCCTGCGTCGCGTCGATCAAGGAGGGCTGCATCCGCGTCCGGAGTCCGTCTGCACGCACGTTCGGCTACGTTCAACAAGACGTGCGCTACAATAGGCTAGCGATTGCGGCTATAGGCTGTCAAGAACTCGGACGAAGCGATTTTCGTCCGTTCTTCACCGAAGTTCCGCGCTCACGATATGCTGCTGATCGATCTCCTTCGCACTTGGCTCTGGACCATCCCCGTCGTTGCCGTTCTCACCAGTATTGGCGGCACGATGTCGCTGATCGTCAGCCTCTTCAGCTCAACCGGACGCATTCAACATCAGATTGCCCGCGTCTGGGCCCGAATCGTCCTGTTCATCTCCGGCGTCAAAGTGACCGTCGAAGGATTGGAGAAGATTCCGCCGGGCGGCAGCTTCGTATTTATCGCCAACCATCGCAGTTTCTACGACATTCCGCTCATCCTTCCGCAAATC
>CAYUZM010000039.1:2382-15256 GCA_964449665.1 uncultured Solibacteraceae bacterium | reverse complement strand
GAGCGCAGTCGCAGACGCCTCGCCGTGAGGCCGACGAACTGCAAAAGGCCGTCGAGGAGTTCCAGGTGCAAACCAAACGGTTGGGCCTGGCCGAGGGGGCTACCCCCGCGCGCCGGCGCGATACGAAAGGGAAGTCGCGCTGGCACGGCCGGCTCTTCGAAAACCTGCGCAACGACTTCCTCGACGCCGTTCCCCATGAGGTCGCCCAGCGCGGCGGCTCCAAGAACATCCTCCGCCGCAACCAGTTCGGCTTCAACGTGAGCGGCCCCGTCGTTCTGCCGCGCCTCTATAACGGTGACCGCGCTACCTTCTTCACCTTCACCTACGAAGGCATGCGCGAAAAAATCGGCCGCTCCACGCTCACCACCATTCCCACGCTGCTTGAACGCACCGGCAACTGGTCCAGCACCGTCGACGCCGCCGGCCAGCTGCTTCCCATCTACGATCCCAAAACCACCGCGCCCAATCCCAACTACAACCCCGCCGAACCGGTGAGCGAGTCGAATCTCGAATATCGCCGCATGCCCTTCGCCGGTAATGTGATGCCCGCTTCCCACCTGGACCCCGCCGCGCAACAAGCCCTCACGCTCTATCCCGCGCCCAACGCCGACGCCGGGCCCTTCTTCCGCAACAACTACTTCGTCTTCTCGCCCGAAATCAACAGCGCCAACGGCATCATCAGCCGCGTCGACCACACCGCCGGCGAACGCCATCGCTTTGGCTTCGGTCTCAACTTCTCCAACGGCCAGGACGGCGCTTCGCCGCTTTTTCTGAACGAAGCCAATCCCGGTTCGCCCGTCCGCAGCCGCCGCAGCCGCCGCGCCGTCGGTGAGCACATCTTCACGATGTCCCCGCAGCGCATTAATACCCTCACCATCGACGTCTCCAGTTCGCAATTGGAAAACCTCCCCGAAGCCGGCAGCAATACCGTCTTTCCCGCCTACACCTTCTCGCCCTACCTCGGCATGGGCCGCTCCACTTCACTGCTCAAGAACGCGCGCAACCAGTTCCTCATCGCCAACGGCCACTCCCTCCGCTGGAAAGAGCACCGCCTGCGCCTGTCGGCCCGCTGGATTCGCGAACAGGTCAACATCTTCGCCCCGTCCTATCCGAAGGGTATGTTTCGCTTCGGCGCCGGAATCACGAGCCTCCCCGGCATCAATAACACCGGCCATGCCTTCGCCAGCTTTGTACTCGGGCGGGCCGAGTACGCCGAAAAAAGTGTCGTCATCTCTCCCTCCTACTTCCGCCGCAGCCTCTACCGGCTCTCCGCCGCCGATCAATGGGAGATTCGCAAGGGGCTCGTCTTCAGCGTCTCCCTCGGCCTCGACATGGCCGAGCCGCGCAAGGAAAAATACGATCGCCAGTCCACCGTCTCTCTCAGCGCCCTCAACCCGGCTAACGGCCGCCCCGGCGCGCTCATCGTTGCCGGCGTCAACGGCCAGGGCCGGGCGTTCCAGCCCTTTCTCATTAAGGCCGAACCCAGCGCCGGGCTTACCTGGAATCCTTTCGGCGCCACCAAGTCCGTCATCCGCCTCGGCTACAGCCGCTCCTACTCCACCATCCCCGTCTACTCCGCGCAATGGGGCACCCAGGCCTTCAATGGCAGTCCCACGTGGGTCTCCGCCAACCCGCAGTTGCAACCCGCCGCGACTCTCGCCGATGGCCTTCCGCCCGCCGCGCGCACCTTCCCCGATCTTCGTCCCGACTCCGCCAACAACACCGTCGCCGACCTGATCGAACCCAACGGCATCCAACCCACCTACCAGTCCTTCTCGCTCTCTTTCGAGCGCGAGCTGCCGGGCTCGCTCCTGTTCACGCTCGGCCTCGGTCACGCCGGCGGCCACAACCTCCTGCTCGGCAGTTCTTCCTCCAACCCCAACGCCATCCCGCTGGACGCCCTCGAACATGGCGTCCGCCTCAACGACGAAACCTTCAACCGCAGCCAGCGCCCCTATCCGCAATACCAGCGCTTCGACGTCTACAGCTCCTGGCCCGAAGGCCGCTACAAACGCGACGCCTGCTCCCTTCGCGTCGAAAAGCGCGCCTCCGCCGGGCTTTCCCTTTCGGCCAGCTACGAGTTCTCCAAACAGATGGACAACTACTCCGGCCCCTACGGCGTGCAGGATTACTACAACCGCGCCAACGAGTGGTCGCTCACCTCCAGCAACAACCCCCACCGCGTCACCGTCACCTACTCGTACGAACTCCCGCTCGGCCCCAACCGCCTTCTGTTCCCCGTCACCGACTGGCGCCGCTATTTGGTCGAAGGCTGGTCGCTGAGCGGCGTCACCTCGCTCGTCAGCGGCGAGCCGCTCGCCCTTCGCCCGCAATTCAACAACACCGGCCGCGTCGTCGACGCGCTTCACGTCAACGTCGTGCCCGGCGTCGACGCGCACGTGGAGAATCAGTCGCCCGATCTCTGGTTCAACCCCGAAGCCTTCGCCCAGCCCGCCGACTTCACCGTCGGCGACGCCTCGCGCACCCACCCCAGCCTCCGCGCTCCCGGCGCGCAAAACCACGATCTCTCCGTCAACAAGCGCATCTCGCTCTCGCTCGAAAAGAGCATGGAGTTCAGCATGGTCGGGCTCAACTTTCTCAACCGCGCCAACTGGAGCGATCCCGACACCATGATCGGCCCCGCTTCCGCCCCCAACGTCAACGCCGGCCGCATCATCGGCTCGCGCGGGGGGCGCGTCATCCAGGTTGGCTTGAGGTTCAGCTTTTGAACGCCCTTTCGCGCCGCCAATGGCTCGCGCTGTCTCTCGCCGCGCCGCTTCCGCCGGAAGCCCTGGCCACGCTGCGCGTGCCGTTTCTCGCGCCCGGCGACCCTCCTCTCGACTCCTCGCACCTCAAGATCGCCATCAACGGCAAACCCGTGCGCGTGGCGCGCCTTCTCGCACCCGCCTCCGATCTATTCCTTCTGCTGGCGCTCGACTTTTCCGGCGACCTCTCGCTCGTCGATCCCGCCCGCCAGGCCCTGCTCAAACGCATCGCCGAACTTCCGGTCAATTGCCGCGTCGCCCTGCTCCGGGCGCAGGATGGCCTGCGCGTCGCCGTTGATCCCTCCGCCCCGCGCGAGGAACTCACCGCCGCCATCGAATCGCTCACCTTGGCCGCCCGCCCCGGCCTGCTCAACTCGCTCGAAAGCGTGCAGGAACTCGCCGACAGCATTGCCGCGCGCGCCCATGTGCGCGTTGCCGTGCTCCTCGTCAGCGATAGCAACGTCGCCAACTACCAGGAGGACTACTCCAACCCCGTCGTCAATTCGAGCGACTCCGGCGACATGAGCCGCCGCTTCCCCGAAGGCCTCATCAACGAGAAACTGCGCCAGCTCAAAACCCGCATGCGCGACGGTGAATCGCCGCTCTTCCTCGTTCACGTGCAATATCTGAGCGACCGCCTGAATACCGCCTATCAGACCGGGCTGCTCGACCTGATCCGTTCCACCGGGGGGGCAGCCGAATTCTGCCGCTCGCTTTCCGATATCCCCGACTCCGTCTCCCGCTCCTTCGACCGCATCCTCGGCGCCCAGTACACCGCCGAGGTCGAACTCCCCGGCGCGCGCAGCGGAACTGTCGACGTAGTTGTCAGCTCCGAGGGCCGTGAGATACACTCACGCCCGCGGAGGCACTTTTCCGCGAAAGGACGCTGAACCAAATGAAGTCGTGGCTCGCGGCGCTCGCCGTCACGGTGCTGAGCATCGGCGGCTTTGTCTATTGGCGCAACGGCCGCACCGGGACCACCGCCGCCGGCGCCGAATCCTGGCAACGAACCGAGGCCGATCTGCGCGCGCGCCTGGCCGAGGCCGAAAAACGCCTTCAGGCATTAGGGCAGCCAATTCCTTCGCCCAATCCCGCGCAACCCCCCGCGCCGGCGCAACCCGGAACGGCCACGCCCTATTCGCGGCGCGAAGCCGACCTCACCGAACTGATCCGCCTTAAGGACCAACAGCTCAACAAATCCGAAACCGCGCTCGCCGACCTCCGCGCCAAGTGGACCGAGCTCGAACAGCGCGTCACAACGCTTCAGGAACAGGAGCGCCAGTTGCGCGAAACCGAATCCGCGCTGCGCAAAAACATTGACGAGAATACTGAGCAGATCGTCGCTCTGCAGGAAGCCGGCCGCCAGAAGGATGCCCGCCTGCAACAGCAGGAGTCCACCCTCAAAACCCTCAAAGCCGAAAGCGACCGCACGGCGCGCGGCTTCCAGCGCGTGCGCGCTCTCTCCGAAGACCTCGAGGATCTCGCCCGCCGCCGCGAGGTCTACATCACCAATATCCTCGCCCGCTATCGTGAAGCCACCGACTCGCTCCGCACCCTCAGCCTGCAAATCGAAAACCGCGACGAAGGTGTCTCCATCGGCCGCACCGATGTCTCCCGCATCCAGTCCGCCCTCACCTCCGCCGACGAAGATATGCGCCAGTTGCGCGCTCTCAGCACGCGGTCGCGGCAGTTGCAGAAGGAACTGCTGGCGCTGAAGTAGCATGGGGTCCGGTCCGCGAAGTGTGGACGCGTTGCGCAGGCGTTTCTGCTTGCGGACCACTTCCAGAACACCCTAATCGCTCCGCTGGCGCGGTGCGCGGGTATTGCCGCCGTTGCAAGCGCGAACGCCTTGCTATTCGCCGCTGCGAATGTCGGCAAGCGTTTCCGGCCGGCAGGAGATTTCGCTGAAACGCACGCGGCAGCCCGGGCCCTGGGGGGATTGAACGAGAAAACCGGCGCGAACCGGGGCATCGTGGAGTTGGAATGCCCGAACCATGTGCCAGAGCTGGGCGTCGTGGGAGTAGTGGAAGGCAAAGCCAGGGCCGCGCCGGGCGATTCGGAGATAGATGCTGTCGCCGTCGATCGTGGCGGCGTTGGCGTCGTCGGAGATGGTGCGGTTGACGACGGTGACGATGGTGGGATGGCCCTGCGGCGAGCGCTCGAAGCAGAGCTTGGCCCAATGGTCGTAATCCTGGAAAAGGAGCAGCACGCCGGCGTCGAACGTGACGGAGAAGTCGACCGTGAGGCGCGCCTGGAGGAGAAAGTCGCCGTGAACGGGGAAGAGGAAGGTGGGGGCGGAGTCGTAGCGTTTGGGCTCGAATGGGTCGCTGAAGAGGTCCGTGCGGGACGGAGCGATGCCGGTGAGAATGCCGTCGTCGTCGAGGTTCCAATGGGACGGGGGATCGGCTTCGGGCGGGTGCGGGAAGAGCGGCATCGGTTTATTATCGGATGACGGTGGCCGGAACAGGAGGGCGATATGGATGTGACGCGGCGTGTGGTTTTGCAGAGCGCGGTGGCGGGTGGGACGGCGGCGCGCACATTTGCCGCCAACGGCAAGGTGCAGGCCGGTTTTATCGGCTGCGGAGCGCGGGCGCATGAGTTGATGGCGGCGCTCGGCGTGCAGCCCGGCGTGGCGATCACCAAGGTGTGCGACGCCTACGCCGGGCGGCGCGAACGGGCGCAGGAACGGTTAAAGGGGATGGGCCACACCGCGGCGGCAACCGGCGACTGGCAGGAGGTGATCGGCGACAAGACGCTCGACGCGGTGGTGATTGCGAGTCCCGACCACTGGCACAAGACGCACGTGATTGCGGCCTTGAACGCCGGTAAGGACGTGTATTGCGAGAAGCCCCTGACCTACACGGTGGAGGACGGGCTGGAGATTCTGGGCGCGATCCGGAAGACGGGGAAAATCGTGCAGGTGGGAAGCCAGGGCGTGTCGACGGAGACGCAGCGCAAAGCGCGCGAATTGATTCAGGCCGGCCGGTTGGGTAAGGTAACCATGATTCGCGCCGCGTATAACCGGAACACGGCCTCCGGCGCGTGGATCTATCCAATTCCGCCCGACGCGGGGCCGAAGACCGTGGATTGGGCGGCGTTCGAGGGACCGGCGAATAAGAAGCATCCGTTCTCGCTGGAGCGGTTTTTCCGATGGCGCTGCTACTCGGAATACTCGGGCGGAATTGCGACCGACTTGTTCGTGCACTTGTGCACCACGATTCACTTCTTGATGGGAGCCGAGGCGCCGAAGCGGGTGACGGCGATGGGCGAACTCTATCGTTGGAAGGAGTCGCGCGATGTGCCGGACACCTTGAACGCGATTCTCGAATATCCGCAGGGATTCACCGTCAACCTGAGTTCGACGTTCAATAACCAGAGCTCGGCGGAATCGAACTTCGTCTTCCTGGGGACGGAGGGAACGTTGTCGCTGGGTTGGGACGACTTGGTTTACTCGCCCGAAACGGCCAATGAAGACAATGCCTGGATTGTGGCGAGTTGGCCCTCGAAGTTGGAGGCGGCATACTGGGCGGATCCGAAGGTAAAGGCGGCCGAGCGGCCTGGGTTGGCCAAGCCCGCGCTGGTGAAAGGAAGCGAGACCTACCGTTCGAAGGGGATGGACGCAACCTGGACGCACTTCGCCGGATGGCTGGAGTCGATCCGCACGCGGAAGCCGCATTGGGAGAATGGCGAACGCGGACACCGCGCGGCGGCCTGCGCTCATATGGTGAACCGGTCGTTGCGCGAGGGACGAGTGATGGAGTGGGACGCCGCGGCCGAGCGGATGAAGGGGTAGCGGGTTCTCTCCACCGGCGCTCTCCGCCGCCCCCTTCACTACGCTCCTCACTGCCCCCCACTGCGCCCTTCGCCGCGCCCCGGCCGGAATGGGCGCGCACGCACACCGCGCCTCTATATTGACCGCGTCCCTATCATGGCGCTCCGCTATCACACCGCGCCTCTATCATGACCGCGCCCCTATCATGGTAGGAACATGGCGAGCCCCCGGCTGTTCCTGATCGACACTTTTGGTTTTTTCTTTCGCGCCTTCCACGCGCGGGCAAGGACGGGCGCACCGCCCATGCGGACGCAAGGCGGCGTACCCACCGAGGTCGTCTACATCTTCAACGCAATGCTGAAAAAGCTGCGCGCCACGCACCATCCCGAATACATCGCCGCCGTCTTCGAGAGCGAAGGCCCCAACTTCCGCACCGATCACTTCGCCGAATACAAAGCCAACCGCGTCGAGACGCCGCCCGAGTTCATCGCCCAGGTCCCCTATGCGCGGCGTCTGCTCGAAGCTTTGCGCATTCCCGTGCTCGAGTTCGACCGCTTCGAGGCCGACGACGTCATCGGCACCATCTCGCGGCGCGCGGCCGAGGCGGGCATCGACGTCGTGATTGTTTCCAGCGACAAGGACATGCTGCAGCTGGTCAATGACCGCGTGTCCATGTTGAACCCGGCCAAAGACGACACGATGTACGACGCGGCGAAGGTCGAGGAGTTCATGGGCGTGCCGCCCAACCGCGTGGCCGACCTGCTGGCGCTCAAAGGCGACGCCGTCGACAACATCCCCGGCGCGCCCGGCATCGGCGACAAGGGGGCGAAGGACCTGATTTTGAAGTTCGGCTCCGTCGAAGAGTTGCTCGACCGCGCGGCCGAGGTGGAACGCAAACAGTATCGCGAAAGCCTGCTCAACAACCGCGCGCAGGTGGAGATGTCGAAGAAGCTCGCGACCATCGACACGCAGGTTCCCATCGAATGGACCCTCGATTCGGTGGCGTTGCAGTCGCCGGACGCCGAGGTGCTGCGCGCGCTCTACAACGAGTTGGAGATGTTCACCGCGCTCAAGGATCTCGATGCCTCCACGGGTGCTTCGTCCGGCGGCGCGGCGGCGGCCCCGGCGCGTGAGACGGAAGCCGAAGCGATCGAAACGCCGGAGCAACTGGCGCAATGGATCGAGGGAACAGAGCCGCCCGTCGGCATCGTGGCCGGTTCCATGCAATTTGGGCTCGCGCGTGAGGGGCGTTGCGCCACCGCGGGCGAAGCGCTTATGGCCTCCTTGCCCAAGGGCATCGCCTACGCCGCCCATGATGCCAAAGCGCTGCCGGAGGCCATCACGCGGGCCGTCGCCCATGACGTGCTGCTCTACGAGTTTTTGCTCGAAGCCGATCCTGGCGGCTGCACGCTTGCCGCGATGACGTCGCGCCGCCTCGGCCACGCGCCCTCCACCAGCGTCGAACATGCCGCCTCCGACGTGCGCGCGCTGGCGCTCCAGTTGGCGCCTGAGGTGGATAAACGCGGGTTGCGGCAGTTGTACACGGACATCGACCTGCCGCTGACGACGGTGCTGCAAAAGATGGAGCGCACCGGTATCCGCATCGACGGCGAAGAACTGGTTCGCCTCTCCGTGCGCATGGAATCTGAGATCCAACGAGTCAGCGGACTCATCTACGAAATCGCCGGGCATCCCTTCAACATCAACTCGCCGCCGCAACTCGGCAAAGTGATGTTCGAAGAACTTGCCATCCCGGCCATGGGACGCACGGGAAAAACGAAGAATTACTCCACCGCCGCCGATGTGCTGGAATCGCTCGCGCCCGAGCATCCCATCGCCGCACACGTGCTCGAATTCCGGCAGTTGACCAAGCTCAAGGGCACCTACGTGGACGCCCTTCCCGCTCTCGTCCGTCCGGAAACGGGACGCCTGCACACGACCTTTAATCCGGCGGGCGCGGCCACGGGCCGCCTGTCGTCGTCCAATCCCAACCTGCAGAACATTCCCGTGCGCACCGAGATGGGCCGCGAGATCCGCGCGGCCTTTATTCCCGAGGCCGGTTGGACCATGGTTGTGGCCGACTACTCGCAAATCGAGTTGCGGCTGCTGGCGCATTTCGCGAAAGATCCCGTGCTGATGGAGTCCTTCCGCAACGGCGAGGATATTCATACCCGCACGGCGGCTGAAGTGTTCGGCGTCATGCCGGGTTTGGTGACGAGCGAGATGCGGCGCAATGCCAAGGCCGTGAATTTCGGAATCGTGTACGGTCAGTCGGCGTTCGGGCTTGCGGCGCAGCTGGGCATTCCTCGCGCCGAGGCGGACAAGTACATCAAGAACTATTTCGCGCGCTACGCCGGCGTGAAACGCTGGATCGACGAGACGATCGCCCAGGTGCGCGAGACGGGTTTCACGCTCACACTGCACGGGCGGCGGCGCCCGATTCCCGATATGGACGCGCGCAACCCCTCCGCGCGCGGGTTCGCCGAACGCACGGCCGTGAACACGCCGCTGCAAGGCACCGCGGCCGACATCATCAAAGTTGCGATGATCCAGATTCAGCGGCGGCTTGAAGAAGAACGCTTGCGCTCGCGCATGCTCCTGCAGGTGCACGACGAGCTGGTCTTCGAAGCGCCCCCGGAGGAAGTGGACAAGCTGAAGTCGTTGGTCAAGGAACTGATGGAGGCCGCCTGCCCGCTGGAGGTGCCGTTGGTCGCCGAAGTGGGCACGGGAGATAATTGGCGCGATGCGAAATAGAGTGGCCGCGACGGTTGCATTGGCAGTGCTGGCGGCGTGTTCCGGCGGGAAAGAAGAAGCGAAGCAAGCCGAAGCCCCCAAGCCCGCCGCTCCGCCACCGGCCGAATATAAGGTGCGCTTTGAGACAACGAAAGGGCCCTTCGTCATCGAAGTGAAGCGCGAATGGGCGCCCCGCGGCGCGGATCATTTCCATGAGTTGGTCTCGTCGCTCTTTTACAATGGCACGCGTTTCCATCGCGTCATCCGTGGCTTCGTCGTTCAGTTCGGCATCAACGGCAGCCCCAAGACGAATGGAATCTGGTCGACCACCTACATCCCCGACGAATCGCCGCTGCCTCCCACACGTCTCCGCAACAAGAAGGGCACCATCACGTTTGCCATTCGAGGACCCAACACGCGCGCGACGCAAGTGTTCGTGAACCTGCGCGACAACCTCGATCTCGACAAGTCCGGCTTTCTCCCCTTCGGCCGCGTCATCGAAGGAATGGAGGTGGTGGAGAAGCTCTACTACTCCTACGGTGAGCTGATGCCGCGCGGCTCCGGACCCGATCCGGAGAAGTCGGAGATGCTCGGCGAATCCTACTTCGCGCGAACGTTTCCGAGGCTCGACAAGATTGAGAAGGCGGTGGTGGTGCCGTGAGGTGGCTCGCTTGCGTGCTGCTGATCGCGAGCGCGGCGCTGGCAGCGGATGTGTGGACGCCTCCATCGTGCTCCGCCGTGAAGTGCTCGGGAAAGCGAATCGAAAACGAGTGGGGCATCCTCCGCCTTTGCGTTCCGCGCTCGATCAAATTCAAGCGCGAATCCGGCGAGCACGGCGACCAACATTTCACGTTCTCATTGCGCGCGAACGGCCAGCGCCACGAACTGTACATCGTTTTTGGGCCCTATTTCACCGGCAAGGACCCGCGCGCCGGCGATGCGCGTTGGACCGTTCGGCCGTGGCGCTGCGATGACAATGTCAAGGGGGAAGACTACCGGCTCGCGGAAGGCGCCATGCACACTCGCTACGTCGCGCTGAACGCGTTGATGGGCTATGCGAATTACGAGCGCGTTCCGGCCCAAGCCGCGGCCCGCTTCGACAAAATTCTCGACTCGCTCTGCTGCGGCGAGTGCACGGCGTGCAAGTAATCGCGTCTGCTATCCTCCGTCACATGATGCGCCGCCGTGGCTTCCTCGCTTCTCCGCTCGCCGTGCTTCCGGCCGCCGCCGCGGAAGCCTCCGATAACCGCGTTTATGCGACCGGCGACGGCATTCCCTACTCGCCGGAAGAGTACGCGCGCCTGCTCGCGCAACTCACCAAAGACGGCGCCGTGGAAGCGGACAGCTACTCCAACGGCGGCGTGGTCGCGAAACTCGAAGCGCGCATGGCGGAATTGTTGGGGAAGGAAGCGGCGGTCTGGCTCCCTACGGGCACGCTCGCCAATCAGCTTGCGGTCCGCCTGCTTGCGGGCGACCGGCGGCGCGTTTTGGTGCAGGCGGAAAGTCATCTCTTCAAGGACTGTGGCGATTGCGCGCAAACCTTAAGCGGCCTGCATCTGGTCCCGCTCGCCTCCGGCAAGGCAACGTTCACGTTGAAGGATGTGGAGGCGGCGGCAGGCGATTCACAAACAGGCCGTGTGTTGACGCCCATCGGCGCGCTGCAAATCGAAACGCCGGTCCGGCGGCGGCGCGTCGAACGGTTCGACTTCGATGAGATGAAGCGAATCGCCGGCTGGGCCCGCGCCCAGAAGGTGGGCCTCCACCTCGACGGCGCGCGCCTGTTCCTGGAAGCCGCCTACACGAACCGCCCGGTGAGCGAGTATGCGGCGCTGTTCGACACCGTCTACGTATCGCTCTATAAGTACTTCAACGCAGCAAGCGGAGCGATTCTCGCCGGGCCCAAAGCGATGCTCGACGGGCTCTTCCACACGCGGCGCATGTTTGGAGGCGGGCTGCCGCACGTGTGGCCGTACGCCGCCGTGGCCCTACACCATCTCAACGGATTCGATCAGCGCTTTGCCGGTGCCGTAAAGACCTCCGAAGCCGTCATCCAGGCCCTTGAGCGCGATGCCAACTTCGGCGTGGAACGAATCGCCGGAGGCACGAACATCTTCCGCATGCGCGTGTTCGGCGTGAACGCCCCGGTGTATCAAACCCGGCTGGCGTACGCGGGCATCACCGTGGGCGTCCCGGTAGGCGATTGGTTCACGGTTCAGATCAACGAGACCTGGGGCCGCGCCACCGCCGCCGAACTCGTGCAAAGATTCGTTAAGGGATTGGGATAGAGTAAGAGCAGCTATGGATCGCAGAAGTTTTCTCGCCTCAACCGCCGCCACCCTCGGCATCTCCGCAAAAATTCTGGCTGACACGCCCGTGCCAACCGAGACGCTCGGTAAGAGTGGCTTGGTTGTCACCAAGTTTTGCCTGGGCGGCCATCACATGCGCGTCCAGGGCGAAGAGAACGGCATCCGCATCATCAAGCGCGCGCTTGATCTGGGCATTACCTTCTTCGATTCGGCGGCCAAGTATCACAAGGGCGAAAGCGACGTCACCTACGGCAAAGCCCTTTCGCCCAGCGAACGCCAGGGCATCATCCTGATGTCAAAGGCGCACCTGCGCACCAAGAAAGAAGCGATGGAGCAGTTGGAGACAACGCTCAAGCGCATGAACACCGACTACCTCGACCTGTGGCAGTGTCACGAGGTGGCGCGTCACGATGAGGTCGACCGGATCTTCGCGCCGGGCGGCTCGCTCGAAGCGTTCATCGAGGCGAAGGAGCAGGGTAAAGTGCGCCACATCGGCTTCACCGGGCACAGCGACTATACGGTGCACCAGCGTCTGCTCGACGGCTACGACGGTTGGGAAACCGTGCAACATCCCGTAAACCTGATTGACCCGCACTACCTCAGCTTCATCACAAACTTCCTGCCGAACGCCAAAGCGAAGGAACTCGGCCGCATTGCCATGAAGTCGAACGCAATTGGCGAGATCACAAAGAACAAGGTCGCCGAAATTGACGAATGCCTGCGGTTCGCCTGGTCGCAAGACGTCCATACGCTCGTGTCGGGCGTCGAGACCACCGGGCAGCTGGAGCACAATGTGAACGTGCTGAAAACCCTGACCCTCATGTCCAAAGACGAGCAGATCATGCTCCTGCACAAGACCAAGCAGGGCCAATATGGCTCGAAGATCGAGCGTTACAAGAATCCCGAAGCCGGCGCGACGCACCGTGTGCACGTGGATGGCGAACTGGCCTAGCTGCTCCGGCCTTCCTGCTTCGGCCTAGCTATTCCGGCCCCCTACTTTTGCTCGAACAAGCCCTGGCGATTGATGTGCTCGCCTTTGAAGAGGACGTCCGCGATGCGCTCGACCCCCGCGGCGAACGGCTCTTCAGAAAGGCGAAGGCACCATGACCCGCTTCCTCGTCCGCCGGATCGTTCTTGGCGCCGTCGTTCTCTGGGTGATCACAGGGGCCGTGTTCATCATGTTCTACGTCGCTCCGAGCAACGCGGCGCGCGCGATCGCCGGCCGCCAGGCCACGCCGGACACCGTGGCCGCGGTCTCGCGCCGCCTCGGGCTCAACCGGCCGGTCATCGACCAGTAC
>CAYUZM010000039.1:0-2372 GCA_964449665.1 uncultured Solibacteraceae bacterium | reverse complement strand
CAGCGCGTTGCCGTCGACGATCACCAGGTTCGCTTCGTACCCCTTGGCGATGAGCCCCATTCGCTTCTCGAAACCGGCCGCCTTGGCCGCGTCGTAGGTGGCCGCGCGAAGGGCTTGTGCGGGCGTCGCGCCATTCTTCACCCACAACGCCAGTTCCTGATGCATGGCCGCGCCGTGAAGCACGGTGAACGCGCCTGAGCCCGTGCCAATCGCCACGGGGTCGCCGCCGGCGATGGCCTGCCGCAGTGAATCCTGAGCGGTTGAGAGGCTCATGGGAATTTGGAAGTAGGGCTGCAAAAACGCGGGCGGCTGCGCAATGGCCGCACGCGTGGCCGCGAGTTCGCCGCCAGGCGCCACCTGCTGCGCAAGCGTTCCGGAGAGCACACCCGATTGACCCTTGCGAATCGCTTCAAGCGTCTCGCGCAAGGCCAGCGCCGGCATGAATGGATTGCGGCCATCGGGAACCAGCTTGGCCAACGGGCGCTGGAGCGCTTCCTGCATCGAAGCCGCTCCGGGAATCGGCGTTGCGGGCTGCCCGATCGCGAAGCTCACCAATACTTCGGCGCCCAGGCGCTCGCCATGATTCACCCGCCCTGCCGCGGACATCATCGCCGCGTCGAGAATGCCCCCGGGCCGAACGGCCGTCACGCCCGCGTATAAGTGGGCCGCAAGTGCCCGCTCGGTGGTCTTCTCGGGGTCGTACTCGCTGGGCTTCTCCAGTACGCCGCCCGGCGTGCCAAGATGCACGTGCAAGTCGATTAGACCGGGCAGCACGGTCTTGCCCACCGCTTCGATGAGTTCCGCGCCGATGGAATCGGGATCCGGCGCGGCGCCGGTGTAGATCTGATCGATCAGACCGTTTTTGGTGAGGATGCTCGCGTTCTCCAGCACGGTTCCATCGCCGGTGAAGACACGGCCGCCGCGAATCAACCGCGGATTGCTGCGGCGAATCTGGCGATCCAGCAGCTTCGATTCCGTAATGTGCTCGCGTGAGTACGCCTGATAGCCGCCCATCACGAAGAACGGCAGCAGCACGCCCGCAACCCACAACTTGGCGTTGCGCGGAATCTGCTGCTCCTTCTCCCAACGGAAAAGCTTGTGAGCGATGAAAAGGGCGAACGCCGTGCACGCCGCCAGCGCCGCCAGCGGCCCCAGCGTCTCGAGAATGCTGTCGCCGCGCAACAGAATCCGCTGGATGCCGGTGTTTAGATAGGCCGCCGGCAGGAACTGTGAGGCCACCTGCATATAGCTGGGCAGCGAACTGATCGGAATCGTCGCGCCGCTGATGAACAGCATCGGCATGTAGAGAAGCTGAATCAGGATGTTGCTTTCGCCCATCGAATTCGCCACCGAGGCGATGATGAGTCCGAGCGCGCGGAACGTGCAGATGCCTGCGCTGAGCAGGATGAAAAGTGAAAACGGCCGCTCTGGGAACGGCATGCCATAAACGAGATGGGCCAGTCCGAGAATGAGCGCCACTGCGGGAATGTAGAGCACCCAGCCGGAGACGATGTTCGCAACCAGTATCGGGAGCGGCGAGATCGGGGTCACCTTGTACCGGCGCAGGATGTTGGCCTCGCGCTCGGCCACGGTCCGCATGCCCGCGCCGAAAAGTCCGTTGCCGAGAACGCCGATAACCAGCACCATGGCGATCACGCGCGTCAGCGTGCCGCCCGCGCGCGCGCCCATGAACTGGCCGAACGCGAAGAAGAAAAGGAGCGGAAAGAGAAAGTTGAAAAACAGCACGTTGCGCTCGCGCAGCGCCAGCTTCAGTGTGACGGAGATGAGTGCGAGATAGGCTTTCATACAAATGCCGCGCGCTTACTCGCGCAGCCTCTTTCCGGTGAGTTCGATGAATACGTCTTCCAGCGTCGGGCGCTTCAGATGGATGTCGGCGAGCCCAACGCCTTGCTGGTCGATCCACTTCACCAGTTCCACCACCGCGCGCGCCGGGTGCGCGCTGCTTACCGTGAGAGTGGTGCGCTCATCGTTCCAATGGATTTTTTCCGCGCTAATCGACTCCGGCGGTGTCGCGTTCTCAAGCGGCCGCTCCACGACAATCTCAATGCGAGAGTGGCCCAGCGTGCGCTGTTGAATCTCGCGCGGCGAACCAATCGCGATGATGCTGCCTTGATCGACAATGGCCACGCGGTCGCACAGCCGTTCGGCTTCTTCGATGTAGTGCGTGGTGAGTAAAATCGTCCGTTTCTCCGCCTTCAACTCCTCGATGAGGCGGTGAATCTCCAGACGCGCCTGCGGATCGAGACCCGTCGAAGGCTCGTCGAGAAAGACCAGTTGCGGATCGTTGATCATCGCCAGCGCCAGCGCCACGCGCTGCTTCTGCCCGCCCGACATGTGCTCCGGCTTGTGGT
>CAYUZM010000038.1:0-15289 GCA_964449665.1 uncultured Solibacteraceae bacterium | reverse complement strand
CCGGAGTTTGGTGCGACGATTCCCGTGAATACCGACGTGGCGAAAAGTGTAGGACCAAAATCACCAGTTAGTGCCCCGTTCGTCCCCGGCCCAATCTGAAGCGGCGACCAGTTGATCACGATCGGACTGACATTGCTGTAAACCGTACCGCCCAAGGAGGTGCCCACAAATTCTCCCGTGGCACCGCCGTCGGTGATGTCGGTAATGACCAGATCAAACGTAAACGCGCCGAACGTAGCTCCCACTCCGCCCGCCTGAGTCGAGCAAGTACCGCATACCAGCGTAAAGTTGCCGAAATTCACATTCGACGGAACGCCGGTGACGGTGTCCACGGCAGGGATAAACGTGAGTGTCGCGGCTTCCCCCGAGGAGCTGTTCAATGCCAGAGAGGTCCCACCGAACCCGGTACCGGCGGCGTCTGTATTGAATGTAATGGTTGCCGCGGCAGCGCCTGCAGCCATCGTTAGAAGAGCCGCGCCCGCGATCGACGCTGCTCGTATCATCCTTGTAATACTCATACTCGTTTCGTCTCCAGTTGTAATTTGTAAGATGCCTGCCCCTTCAATCGCGGCATGAGTCGTACTAACCTCTGGCGCTCAATGTGAGGAGCAGGCGGAGGAGAAAGAGCAACCGGAACTCCATCCCTTCGCGAGCGCTTGTTCAAACCGGTAGCACGATCAAGATAAACACTTTCTCGGTCAGTATCGGTTTGAGTAGAGTTGCCGGAAGAACTCAGGTGTTCGACCGATGGTGGTCACGTGGCCCTATATGGTCGTTGCGATTGCGCCCTCGACGCCAATGGCGTGCCGAATCCGCTCGGGATCGGCCAGCCGGCAGCGGAACCGGAAGCCGCATTGCGATCAGTGGACGCCTGCGCGGCTTCAATGCCCCGATCAGATATCCTTGCGGGTGATGCCGAGTTTGCGCATCATGGCGTTGAGCGTCGTGCGGTGCAGTCCCAGCCGGGTCGCGGCCGTGGTGACGACGCCGTGGCATTCCTTGAGCACGCGGAGGATGTGTTCGCGCTCCACCTGCTCGAGCGTTTCGGTGCCGGCCGATTGCGCGCCATTCGCCTTCATTTCGGCGATGGGGGCGCGCAGGCTGGGACCTCTGGACAGGATGACAGAGCGTTCGATGAAGTTTTCCAGTTCCCGCACGTTGCCCGGCCAATTCCATGCAACGAGCGCACGCATGGTTTCCGTGGGAATCTTGTCGATCTTGCGGCCCATCTTCGCGGCGTACTTGACTGTGAAATGCCGGACGAGGACGGGGATGTCTTCGGGGCGGTCCCGCAACGGAGGGGTGGTGATGGGGAAGACCTTGAGGCGGTAATAGAGGTCGCTTCGAAAGAGCTTGTCGCCCATCATCTGCGCGAGATTGCGGTTCGTCGCCGCGACCAGCCGGACATCGATGGGAATGGTTTTTGTGCCGCCCAGCCGTTCGAACGACTTCTCCTGCAGCGCGCGGAGAAGCTTCGGTTGCAGATCCAACGGGATGTCGCCGACTTCGTCGAGGAAGAGGGTGCCGCGGTGAGCCATCTCAAAACGGCCGATCTTCTGCGACAACGCGCCCGTAAACGCGCCCCTCTCATAGCCGAAGAGTTCGCTCTCCAACAATCCCGTGGGAATGGCCGCGCAGTTCAACGTCACAAACGGCAAGTGCCGGCGCGGACTCATACGGTGGATGGCGCGCGCTACCAACTCTTTCCCCGTGCCCGTCTCGCCCAGAATGAGCACTGTCGCATCCGTCGGCGCGACCACTTCCACCTGCTGTTGCACGCGCCGCAGGGAAGCACTATTGCCAACAATCTCCTCGAAGTCGTCCTTGAGCGCGATCTCATCGTCGCCCAGTTGTTCATACCGGTCCCGTTCGCGCAGGTCCTGCACAAACGTGATCCAGCGGAACGGGCAGAGCTTGAGGACGGCGGTGACGACGAGGGTGCGAACACGAGTCCCGTCTTTGCGGATCAACTCTTTTTCGTATGGCGTGCAGGCTCCGAACCGAAGCCCCTCTTCGTGGGCCAGTTCGTCGAGCGGGCCGTATTCCGGCGGGGTGAGATCGGGCCAGCGCAGACGGCCGGCCGCGAGATCCTCGCGTGTGTAGCCGATCAGTTCGAGCAACGCATCGTTGACTTCAGGCACGTCGTCGAACTCCCCGGAAGCGATGCCGGCGATGGAGGACTCGGCGGGAATCGGCCGGATGCGGGCGCGCGTGCGGCGAAGCTTCTCATCCAACTCATGGCGCTGGGTAAAGTCGCGCACGACGCGCGCGAAGCCCTGCAGTTTGCCGGTCTCATCTTTAAGAGCCATCGTGATCGCGTTGGCCCAGAACCGCGTGCCATCCTTGCGTGCGTGCCAGCCTTCGGTTCCGACGTGGCCTTCGGCGGCGGCGCGTTTGAACTCTTCTTGGAGTCTTGCGGGCAGAGCCTCGTCGCCGGGATAGAGGAATGAGGCGTGGAGGCCCTCGGCTTCTGCGGCCGGATAGCCGTAGATCCGCTCCGAACCGGCGTACCAGGCGGCCACGCGCCCGTCGACATCCAGCAAGTACAACGCATAATCCTGCACCCATGCTGGAATGGGGTCCGCCGAGTCATGCACGGGCTCAGCATGCGCGGACTTACCCCTGAGCGTCAGGACGTGGCGAACGGGGAGCACATTTCCTTTCGCCTTATACTCGACCTCGCGCGCGATTCCATCCGCACCAACGAGCCGGAGCGTTCCATCCTTCTCTCCAGACTCGCTCAACTCGCTCAAGAGTTGGGAGATCTGCGGTTTGAATCCGGGATCGCTGAACTCATCAATGCGGCGGCCAATGATCTGGTCACGCGACAGCCCGAGCAGTTTGCGTACGCCGACGCTCGCGTCCTGGGAATTGCCGTCGCCGTCGGCGATCAGGATGGGCGCGGAGGGGTAGTACACTACTGCGCGGAAAAGGAGTTCCAACTCCTTCGGGCCATGTTGATGGAGCCAGGCGACGGCTTCCGACTGTGTGCCAGCGGACGACATTAGGTTTCTCCCTTCCCGCTGTATGGCCAGGCAGCCGGACTCAATGTTAGCACCGACGAGGAGCCGTTGCACAAATTAGTTGACCACATTTGGTCATAGGCAAATTATGTATTCCCCCGATGAACTCATCTAAGCCGTTGGTGCAATTTGCCAGCCAACGAGTGCGCGGGTCTTTGGGCAACGGATTGCTGATGGGCATGACGAAGGAGCAAAACAATGCCATTGCTAAATCTTGTTGTGATGTTGATTATCGTTGGCGTCGGGCTTTATCTGATCAACCGCTACATTCCCATGGCTTCCAGCATTAAGACCATCTTGAATGTCGTGGTGGTGGTTGTCGTCTGCATATGGCTCCTCCAGGCGGTTGGACTGTGGGGCCGCATGAGTAGTTTTCGCATTGGCTAGGCGGAGGCACGCGCCTCACGCCGCGTTGACCAAATGCGGTCACATGACTCCGCGCGGTCAGACGAGAACCGATCCCGCGACGACGGCAATGGTGGCAAATGGAGGCCAGTGTATGGCGAGCCGTAAGTGCAGAGCGATGGACCTCGAAGTGCACCTATCCGATTTGACGGGACCGGCCCCGTCGGAATCCGTTGAACGCAGCAACCGCGCGAACGACGGCCAAACGGTTTTTGAAATACGAAAAGAGAAAATGAAATGAAGTTATACAACGCAACGGCAACGGTGTGCAGTCTGGCGGTTATCGCCGCCGTGCTGACGCCAAGCGCACAGGCCGACGCATGGGACCGGAAGACCACGATCACCTTTAGTGGTCCGGTCGAGATTCCGGGAGTCCATCTTGCTGGGTGGGGCGTACTGCCGGCCGGCACCTATGTGTTCAAGATTTTCAATTCGCAGTCCGACCGGCATATTGTGCAGATCTTCAGCCAGGACGAAAAGACCGTTTACGCGACGGTTCTGGCGATACCCAACTACCGCATGAAGGCCACCGACAAGACCGTGGTCACCTTCCGGGAACGTCCGGCCGGCCAACCCGAAGCGCTGCGTGCGTGGTTCTACCCGGGCCGCAACTGGGGTGAGGAGTTTGTCTATCCGAAAGCGAAGGCGATCGAATTAGCCAAGGCGACCAACACGGCGGTGCTCTTTACTCCCGTGGATCTTCCTCTCGAAGTCGCCGAGCCGGCCAAACTGGCCGAGGCGCCCATTGTCGAGGAACTGAAGCGCGCGCCGATCATGGCGATCCAGCCGAGCGGGGAAGAAGTACAACTCGCTCAGGTAGTGACGCCTCCGCCGGCGGCTGAACTGGAAGCGGCCGCCGCTCCGGCGCCTGAGAGGGAAGTGGCAGCCGCTCCGGCGCCTGCCGCAACCACTCCGGACAAGCCGGCGCAGTTACCGGCAACGTCGAGCACGTTGCCGCTTATCGGACTGCTTGGGTTGCTTGCCATCGGCGGCGGATTCGCCGTTCGCGCGGCGGCAAAGCGGCTGAGCTAACCGGCGGCATTGCATTCCGAGGCGCGGCGCGCCGCCAGTAGCGCGCAGCGTGGGTGCGCGGATGAACGGAGAGGTAGTGATATGCGGCAACGGGTGATTCCACTGCTGGCGCCGCTGACCAAGCACCGGCCCAATGTGGACGGCCATTACGTGACCAGGTCACGTGGAATGGCCGTCCTCAATTCGCCGGTCTTGAACAAGGGGACGGCCTTCACGGCGGAAGAGCGCAAGGCGTTGGGTTTGATTGGTTTGCTGCCGCCGGACATCAGCAACATCGAAACACAGGTGAAGCGCTCCTACATCCAGTACGAGCGCCTTCCGGATTCATTGAGCAAGAACATCTTTCTCACCGCGCTGCACGATCGCAACGAGGTGCTCTTCTACCGGCTTTTCTCCGAGCATCTTCGCGAGATGATCCCCATCGTGAACGATATGACCGTTGGACTCGCGGTGGAACAATATCCCCATGAATGCCGGCGTCCGCGCGGTGTTTACCTCTCGATTGACCACCCCGACGAGATGGGCGAGGCGTTTGCCAATCTCGGCGCCGGTCCCGGCGATATCGACCTGATCCTAGCCACCGACGCCGAACAGATACTGGGCATCGGCGACTGGGGTGTGGGAGGCATCGAGGTGTCGATCGGCAAACTGGCCATCTACACCGCCGCGGGCGGCGTTGATCCGGCGCGGGTCATACCCGTCATGCTCGACGTCGGCACAAACCGCGAGAGCCTCTTGAACGATCCGATGTACATCGGAAACCGGCACGCGCGGATTCGCGGACAGCGGTATGACGACTTTATCGACGCCTACGTCAATGCCACGACCAAGCTGTTCCCAAAGGCGCTTCTGCAATGGGAGGACTTCGCGCCGGGCAACGGACGCCGTATCCTCGAACGGTACCGTGACCAGATTTGCACCTTCAACGACGATATGCAGGGCACCGGCGCCATCACCCTGGCGGCGGCGATCTCCGCCGTACGCGCTTGCGGAACGGCGCTTCGATACCAGCGCGTGGTGATATTCGGAGCGGGCACGGCGGGGATCGGAGTCGCCGACCAGATTCGCAACGTCATGGTGACCGAGGGTCTTTCCAAAGAGGATGCAACCCGGCACTTCTGGTGTGTGGACCGCCACGGATTGCTCACCTCCACCATGGGCGATCAACTCCGCGACTATCAGGCCACCTACGCCCGCCCCGCCGCAGAGTGCAAGAGTTGGCGGCCCAGCGACGATGGCAAGAGCTTTACGCTTGCCGAGGTGGTGCACCGCGTTCGCCCGACGATGCTGATCGGCGCGTCGGCGGCCCCCGGCAGTTTCACCGAGGAGATTGTTACGGAGATGGCGGCGCATACCGAACGGCCGATCATCTTCGTGCTTTCCAATCCCGCCGCGCGGGCCGAGGCGAGCCCGACCGATCTCATTGCATGGACCGGCGGGCGGGCGCTGATTGCCACGGGCAGCCCGTTTGCCCCAGTGACCTACAAAGGAGTCACCTACGTTGTGGGTCACGTAAGTAATGCCATGCTCTATCCCGGGCTGGCCCTGGGCGCGATCGTTTCTCCATCCAGGCGGATCAGCGACGGCATGTTCGCGGCGGCGGCCAATGCCGTATCGAGCCTGGTCACGGTACGCCAGCCTGGCGCTTCGCTCCTTCCTCAGGTCGACGATTTGCGGTCCGTCTCGGCCACCGTGGGTGTCGCCGTCGCGGAAACGGCGTATGCGGAGGATCTGGGCGAGGTTAAATACGACGACATTGTGCAACAGGTACAAGACGCCATGTGGCAGCCGGAGTACCGGCCGATCCAGGCCACGTGAAGGAGTTCCGTATGGGTTGGTTCCGTCTACTACCGCTCATCCTTCTGGGCGCGGTTGGCCCCGCCGGACCGCAAAGCCGCCCGCTGGAGGCCGTTCAACGTCCGCCGGAGGCTGTTCAAGAGGAGCGGCCCTTCGAGGTTCGGGTGAACGTCGATCTGGTGCAGTTGTACGCGACGGTTCGCGACGCCGAGGGCAAATTCGCCAGCGGTCTCAGCGAAGGTGATTTTGAGGTTTATGAAGACCGTGTGAAGCAGACGGTACGGCTGTTCGCGCACGAGGACATTCCCGTTACCGTCGGTCTGGTGGTGGACCACAGCGGAAGTATGAAGGGCAAGCTAGCCGAAGTGACGGCCGCGGCGCGGACCTTCGTGCGCGCGAGCAATCCCGAAGACCGGATGTTTGTCGTGAACTTCAACGAGAAGGTGAGTTTGGGGCTGCCCACCGGGATTCGATTCACGAATCGCGCGGACGAGATGGAAGCGGCGATTCTGAATGCGCCGGCCACGGGCCAGACGGCGCTTTACGACGCGACCGTGGAGGGCCTGCAACAGTTGCGGAGCGACGGCCGGGACAAGAAGGTGTTGATTGTCATTAGCGACGGCGGCGATAATGCGAGCACGCACACGCGGGCCGAGGTGATGGAGATGGCGGGCCGGTCAGACACGCTCATCTACACCATTGGCATTTTCGACGCGGAGGATCCGGACCGCAACCCAGCCGTGCTGCGGCAGTTCGCGCAGGCAACGGGCGGGGAGGCCTACTTCCCGGGCGAGTTGACGAACATTGTGGCGGTTTGCGAAGGCATCGCCCGCGACATTCGCAACCAGTACAGCCTTGGATACATTTCCCACAATTCCGCGCAACCTGGCACTCATCGGAAGATACGCGTGACGGCGCGTTCAGCCACGCTGGGCAAGCTGCGCGTAAGGGCGCGGGCGGGTTACATATCGAGACCGGCGCAGGACAAGAACTCGCGATGAAACTGAGGGCGGGACGGAGAGAGGCGCGGCGGATTCTGCGCTGGACTCATCGCGGGCTTCTGGCGCTTGGCGCCGTTGTGTTGGGGTATTGCGCGTACGTTCTTGGCGATGCGTGGATGTTCCAGCGCCGCGCGAGCGAGCGGCTGGAACAGCGAAGGGTGGAAGGACGCGCGGGCGGCGCGGCGGACGTGGGGATTCCGCCGGCGGTGGGGGCGGATGGTTTGATCGGGCGGATCGAGATTGCGCGGATCGGGCTCTCGGCGATGGTGGTGGAGGGTACGGATCGAGCCACGCTGCGGCGGGCGGTGGGCCACGTTTCGCATACGGCGATGCCGGGGCAGGCGGGGAACATCGGAATCGCCGGACACCGCGACACCTATTTTCGTCCTCTGCGGAACGTGGTTCAAGAAGATGTCGTGACGCTCACGACGATGCGAGGCGAGTTCCGTTACCGGGTCGTGTCGACGCGAATCGTGGGTCCGGCGGAGATCTCGGTGTTGAAGGCCACGGCGGCGGAGGTGCTCACGCTGGTCACTTGTTATCCCTTCTTCTTTGTTGGCTCGGCTCCGAGCAGGTTCGTGGTCAGGGCAGAAAGAGTTTTATGAGAGAAGCATCCAAAGTCCGCAAGATCGCCTTCGTGGGGGATCACCTGCCGCGCAAATGCGGAATCGCCACGTTCACGACGGACCTTCTGGCCGCGGTAGCCACGGCGCATCCCCAAAGCACATGCTTCTGCGTTTCGGTGAATGACATCAAGGGCGGCTACGACTATCCCGAGGTTGTGCGATTCGAGATTGAGGAGCAGGACTTGTCGTCGTACCTGCGCGCGGCGGATTATCTCAACATCAGCAACGTGGATATCGTCTGCCTGCAGCACGAGTTCGGAATATACGGCGGGCCCGCGGGCGGACACATTCTGGCGTTTCTGCGAGAGCTGCGGATGCCGGTTGTTACCACGCTGCACACGGTGCTGCGCGAGCCGAGAGCCGATCAGCGGCGCGTCATGGAGGAGTTGATTTCACTCTCGACGCGCGTGGTGGTAATGGCAGAGCGCGGACGCCAGATGCTGCATGACATTTACGACGCGCCGCCGGGGAAGATCGACCTGATCGCGCACGGGATTCCCGACGTCGGGTTCGTCGATCCGACCTACTTCAAGGACCAGTTCGGCGTCGAAGGGAAGGTAGTGCTTCTCACGTTCGGCCTGCTGTCGCCCAATAAGGGCATCGAGTATGTCCTGAAGGCGATGCCGGAGATTCTCAACGAGTTTCCCGATGTCGTTTACATTGTGCTGGGCGCGACGCATCCGAACGAACTGCGCGAGCATGGCGAAGCCTACCGCGTCAGCCTGGAGATGCTGGCCAAGAAGCTCAAGATCGAGAAGAACGTCATCTTCTATAACGATTTCGTCGAGCTGGAGAACCTGAAAGAGTTTATTGGAGCGGCCGACCTTTACATCACTCCGTACCTGAACGAGGCGCAGATCACCTCCGGCACTCTGGCCTATACGTTTGGGGCCGGCAAGGCGGTGATCTCGACGCCGTATTGGCATGCGGCGGAGCTGTTGGCCGAGGATCGCGGTGTCCTGGTGCCGTTCGCCGACGCCGACGCCATCGCCCGGGAGACGTCCGGCCTGCTGCGCGACGACACGCGACGCCATGCCATGCGCAAGAACGCATACCGCATGGGCCGTGAAATGATCTGGAGCAATACCGCCCAGCTATATATGCGTTCGTTTGAGCAATCGCGGTTGCAGGGGGCGGTCACGTCGAGAAAATCGCTCATCTCAAAGACGTTGGACAAGAGGCCGCGAGAGCTTCCGGTGTTGAAGTTGAATCATCTGTCGCGCATGACCGATTCGACGGGGGTTTTTCAGCATGCGTTGTTCAGCGTGCCCAACTTCTCCGAGGGGTACTGCACCGATGACAACGCGCGCGCCTTTATCCTCGCCGTGCTGCTCGGCGAATTGGAAGAGGACGCCGAACTGGTGCGCGGCGTGGCGACCACGTCGGCTGCTTTTCTTCATCACGCCTTCGACGCGAAGACCAGGCGTTTTCACAACCACATGAGCTTCGAGCGCCAGTGGCTCGACGAGCAAGGCTCGGAGGACTCCCATGGACGGGCGCTGTGGGCTCTCGGCATCGGCGTGGGCCGTTCGCCGTTCCGCAGTTTCCAGATGATGGCGGGGCAACTCTTCGCTCGCGCGCTTCCCGCGCTGGCCGACTTCACTTCGCCGCGGGCGTGGGCATTTGGGCTGATCGGAATTCACGAATACCTGCGGCGGCTGAGCGGCGACAGCCTCGTCAACCAAACTCGCGAGTTGCTCACCGGGAGGCTGATGGGTCTACTCGATAGAAACGGCAGGCCGGACTGGTGCTGGTTTGAACAGGAGCTTACATACGACAATGCGAAGCTCGCGCACGCATTGATTTTGAGCGGGCGCGCGAGCGGGCAGCGTGAGGTGTTCGAGCGCGGGCTGCATGCGCTGCGCTGGCTGAACGAAGTGCAGATTTCGGAGAAGGGCCACTTCCGGCCTATCGGCAGCAACGGCTTCTACCGCCGCGGCGGGGTGCGAGCCAACTTCGATCAGCAACCCATCGAGGCACAGGCGATGGTTTCAGCGTGCCTGGAGGCGTACCGGGCGACGTCGGACGTGTGGTGGTTCGAGCAAGCGCAGCGGGCCTTCGACTGGTTTATCGGCTGGAACGATCTCGGGCTGGAGCTTTACTCACCCGAGAGCGGAGCATGCGGCGACGGATTGCATGTGGACCGCGCAAACGGGAACCAGGGGGCAGAGTCGACACTGGCCTTCCTCCTCTCGTTGGCCGAGATGCGTCTGGCTCAGAACATGGTGACGAGCTTCCAAGCGCCCGTCGCCGTCTGTCCTTGATCTCTCACATGAACTTAAACTCGCTTCAAGTGCATAGAACCTCCGTGATACTCAAACCGGACCAGACTCGCGTTCTGCTGCGGCCGTTCACTCCGGGCGATTCCGAGCGCAGCGCCGGAATCATCGCCCGAATTATGGCAATGCCCGAAGAAGATGCGTGTGCGCTGTTGGAGGCGGTGTCTGGGGAGTTCTCGCGGCGCCACCAAGGGATTCGGGACAGGTTCCTCGAACGCTTCGATCAAGTGCGCGAGCCATTGCCGGCAAACGCGGAAATCTCCTTACAACGGCGGATGTTGATCGGGTGCTACTTTCTGGCCGAGTATTCGCTCGAGTCGGCCGCGCTGTTTAATCCCTCGATCGTTCCGCACATCGATCAGTCTGGTCTGCGACAGGGCGCTCTGCGGTTCATTCTTAGCTTGCGCGCCACGGGCGAGGGGCACGTCTCCTCGATCACGTTTCGCACCGGCGTGATTCATGCCAATCACCGCATCGAGGTCGCCACTCCTTCGGGATTCCTCACCGAACCGCGGCAGAGGCCCAATCCCCGTTACGAGAAGCCGCTGTTTGAGAGAAAACTCTCCGAACTGGGATTGGCGGGCGAGTTTACCCGGCGCGTTATGCACACCCTCGGCGATTCGTTCGCGCTGGAGGAACTTCGTGCCCATCTGAGAGACGAGCAGTTCCGCCTGCCCGATGGAATGACGCAGGAGGCCCACGACGCCTCCCAGGGAATCTGGATGCTGGCGCGCTCCAACTATGAAGTTCAGTTCGACGACAGCCAGAAGCTATCCGAGCGCATCCTTTTTCCGGCAACGCCTTCGCAACGCAACGGCATCGAGGACGCGCGCTTCGTCCGGTTCCAGCAAGACGATGGATCACACACCTACTACGCCACCTTCACCGCCTACGATGGCAGGATCGTGATGCCGGAACTCGTCGAGACCGCGGATTTCCTTCATTTCCGCTTCCGCACGTTGAACGGCCCGGCGGCGCGGAACAAAGGCATGGCGTTGTTTCCCCGCAAGATTGGCGGACGCTACGCCATGCTCTCGCGGCAGGACAACGAGAACATCCACCTGATGTTTTCCGATAACGTTCATTTCTGGAACGAACACGAGGTGCTGCTCAAGCCGGCATTTTCGTGGGAGGCGATACAGGTCGGCAACTGCGGATCCCCCATCGAGACCGATGCCGGATGGTTGGTCCTTAGTCACGGTGTCGGACCTATGCGCCAGTATGGGATCGGCGCGTTTCTGCTTGACCGCGAGGATCCATCGAAGGTGATTGGACGGCTCCGCGAGCCTTTGGTGAAGCCAAATGAGAGTGAGCGGGAGGGATACGTGCCCAATGTCGTTTACACCTGCGGCGCGCTGGTCCACAACGGCGTCCTGATTGTGCCGTACGGCCTGGCCGATCACGCGACGGGCTTCGCCACGATCCCGCTCCCGGACGTGCTGGCGGCAATGAACTGATCGGGCACGATGAAAATAACGGTTACCCACTCGACGCGCTATCTCTACGATTCGCCAGTGCTGCTGGAGCCGCATATCTTCCGCCTGCGGCCCCGCGCCAACGGTGCACAGCGGCTGCTTGCGTTCGATCTCGCAATTACGCCGCTGCCGGCCGGAACCACGGAATGTCTCGACCAGGACGGGACTCTCGCCGTCAACGCCTGGTTCTCCGCGCCCACAACGGAGATGATCGTAAACAGCCAGTTCTCGGTGGAGATGCTCCGCCAGAACCCGTTCGACTACATCCTCCCGGACGCCTTGTTGCAGCTTCCGCTCTGGTATCCCGACCCGTTGTGCGCGGCGCTGGCGCCCTACCGGCAGGATTCGCACATTTCGGAGTCCGTGAAGGAGTTTGCACGGGAGGTGGCCGCGAATACGTACTCAAACGCGCTTACTTTCCTGACCTCGCTCAGTTGGCAGATTTTCCGGCGTTCGCGCCAACTGATCCGCCCGTCGGGTCCGCCGTGGAGTTCGCGGGAGACCTTGGACCGGCAGGAGGGATCGTGCCGCGATCTGGCGGTTCTCTTCTGCGACGCCTGTCGCGTGGTGGGCCTTGCGGCGCGATTCGTCAGCGGATATGAATGCGCTTCGGCCGGCGCCCAGGAGTCCTTCATGCATGCTTGGGCCGAAGTCTATTTGCCGGGCATCGGGTGGCGCGGATACGATCCCGCGCGCGGTCTGGCGGTGTCGAATGGGCATGTCGCGGTAGCGGCCGGCTTCGACCACGATCTCGCGTCCCCGGTGGCCGGGTGGTTCTCGGGCGGAGCCGGGTCGCGAATGGAAGCATCGATTGTTCTGAAGGTCGACAATGCCATCTAAGCGGGTGGCCATTCTCTCGCCCGTGGCGTGGCGAACACCGCCGCGCCGGTACGGTGCGTGGGAAACCGTTGCCGGCAATATCGCCGAAGGGCTCGCCGCGCGCGGCTGGGATGTGACGCTGTTCGCAACGGCGGATTCGGTTACACGCGCGCGTCTGCACGCGGTCGTGGAGCGCGGGTATGAAGAGGATTCCACCGCCGATGCGAAGGTCGCGGAGTATCTGCATCTTTCCGAAGCGTTCGGGCACGCGGCCGAGTTCGACCTCATCCACAGCCACTACGACTTTATGGCGCTGTGTTATTCGCGGCTGGTGAAGACTCCGGTCCTCACGACTATCCACGGATTCTCGTCGCCCCGGATCATGCCCGTGTATGAGAAGTATCGTGACGGGTACTTCGTCTCGATCAGCAACTCGGATCGCGCGCCCGGGCTAAATTACCTGGCGACGGTTTACAACGGTATCGACCTCGCGTTGTATCCGCTCCAGGAGCGCGGTGGCGCCAACCTGGTTTTCCTTGGCCGGATTCATCCGGACAAAGGCGTCCACCTGGCCATTGAAGTCGCCCGCATGAGCGGATTGCCTTTGCTCATCGCGGGCATCATTCAGGACCAGGCTTACTTCCGCGAACAAGTCGAGCCGCACCTCGACGGCTCCATTCGCTACATCGGGGCCGTCGACGTGGCGGGCAAGAACGAGTTGTTCGCGAGCGCCCGTGCGCTGCTGCACTTGAACACGATCCCGGAGCGGTTCGGACTTGTACTCGCGGAGGCCAACGCCGCCGGAGTGCCGGTGATTGCCATGGATCTCGGCTCGTGCCGTGAAGTGATCGCCGACGGGCAAACGGGCTTTCTGGTGAATGGCGCCGCGGAAGCCGTGCAGGCGCTGCAACGCATTCCAGAGATCCGTCGCGAAGCGTGCCGCCAACGAGTCGAACAACACTTCTCCGTCCAGACGATGGTGGAAGGCTACGAGGCTGTCTACCGAACGATCTTTGAGCGCGCGGGGGGGCGCAGTAATGAAGCATCAAGTCGTTAGGCGATATAGCGGCAATCCGATCCTTACGAAGGACGCAATCCCGTATCCGGTGGAGACGGTTCACAACGCCGCAGTGGTGAAGTGCGCGGACGAGTACATCATGCTGTTCCGCTCGCACCTGCGCACGGGGAGATCCATCATCGGACTGGCGCGCGGCAGGGACGGATTCCACTTTGCCGCCGATCCCGAGCCGTTCCTGACGCCTGCCCACGATGGACCGTTCGCCGCATACGAGGAGTTTGGCGTCGAAGACCCGCGCGTCACGTTCATCGGCGGCGAGTATCTCATCACCTATAGCGCATACTCGCGCTACGGCGTGCGCATCGCGCTTGCGAAGACCAAGGACTTTGTTCACACCGAACGGGTCTCACTGATCACCGAGGCGGACTACCGGAACGTGGTGATCTTCCCGGAGAAGTTCGGCGGCCTCTACGCGCGGCTCGATCGCCCCCATTCAGAGATCGCTCCGTGGTCGATTTGGATCTCGTACTCACCCGATCTTCGCTACTGGGGTGAATCGGAACTCATTATGAGGCCGGTCCAGTATCACTGGGACGAAATGAAGATTGGACCGGGCGCGCCGCCGGTCAGGACCGAACAGGGTTGGCTTTCGATTTATCACGGAGTTTTCCAGACGATGGATGGCGCAGTGTACCGGTTGGGCGTGGCGCTGCACGACTTGCACGATCCGGCGAAAGTGCTCGGCGTGGGCGACGAGTGGATCGTGCAACCGGAAGATCCGTGGGAGATCTCGGGCTATGTGCACAATGTCGTATTCACATGCGGGGCCGTCGCCGAGCCTGACGGGAGCGTGAAGATCTATTGGGGTGGAGCGGATACAGTGATGTGCGTGGGCGAAGCGGACCTTTCAGAACTGGTATCGATGTGTCTCCAGAATGGGAGACCGGCGAAATGAGGACCTTGGCCCCACGTGGGCGTGCCTGGATCCGGTTTGTCTCAATGGCGGGTTTCACCCCCACGGCGAAGTGTGACATTGCAGTTCGTGTTAACGGAGGGGGTCACCCCAACCGCCTGAGCCAATACCGCGAAATCTTTGACAAGCAAAAGAAGTCAAGCAGGCGGCGGAGGCGCCCGGTTTCTTTACATGGGTTCGGCGGAAGTCGTGGCAGCGACGCCAAGAAGGCTTCGCTGTTTGCCTGTCGCATTTGTAGAGGGATCTTAGGGCGGAGCGGAAATCGCAGTCCGGGCCGAGCGTAGCGAGGAGCCGCACCGGTAGCCGGAGCGTGTCCTAACAGCGGTGCCGCTATACGACGGATTCGGTTGGCCCACGAAGTACCTGGGAGCTCCAATCGAAGGCTAAATCAGACGCGAAAGCCTGTGGTGTGGATTGCGCCGCAGACACGTTCCCAGGCATGGCATCAAACCTGCCTCTCACGTGAATTTTCATCTGAGGCTGGGGCCGGTGCAACGGTATTGCAACGGTGATTGGGCAATATCACGAAGTCCTGGGAAATCGCTCTCCCTGGATTTTTGACAACATGCGACTCGAGGATACCCCAGGAAACCTTGTCAATCACTTTCAGGTTCTAATGATCACAAGGTCTTGGAGGTTCAAGTCCTCTCATCCGCACCAATAAAATCAACAAGTTACAGAGATTCAGACGCCTTCCATCGGAGGGCGTTTTCGCGTTTGTGGGACTATAGTGGGACAAATTTCGAATTCAGAGTGGTTGCGAGGCGTTCTTGGCAGTTTGGTTGGGTAGTCATGTGGGACTTATGTGGGACAGATTTGTCCCACAAACGATGCTCCCCGG
>CAYUZM010000037.1:0-15392 GCA_964449665.1 uncultured Solibacteraceae bacterium | reverse complement strand
GCACGCAAGAAGCTTAAGCCAAACCGGCGCATTTGGCGGAACAGCTCGAGTATCCCCGAATCATGTCCGATACAAATCAGGATGAGCGGGGGATCGAGCGAAACGGAACTGAAGCTGTTGACAGTCAGCCCATGCGGTTCGCCCTCCAGGCCCAAAACGCAGGCCACCGCCACCCCCGTGGCAAACTGTCCGCAGCAGCGTCGAAATTCACGTCCGTCCAAGAGCTTGGCTTCTCCTCGACCCCGGTTTCTTGACAAAGGGTTAAAGTCAATCATATCATTTGGTTGTGGGCAGCGCGCGAATTCGTCGCGCGGCCGCTCCGCGGGGAGGACGATTTGATCAAACTCGATATCATCAATGAAGTCGTCAACAAGACGGGCATCACGAAGACGAAAGCGGAAATGGCTGTCGAAACCGTTTTCGAAAGCATGAAGCGCGCGCTGAGTTCCGGCGAACGCATTGAGCTTCGCGGGTTCGGCATCTTCAACGTCCGCCCGCGCAAGACAGGCATCGGCCGCAATCCGCGCACGGGTGCCGAGGTCGCCATTCCACCCGGCAAGGCCGTTCGCTTCAAACCGGGCAAGGAACTCCAGGCTCTCTAGACCGCCGGCGCTCCAGGTGTCTCCCGTCGAGCCGGCCGCATTCCCGCACTTCACGGTGGCGCAGAGCCGGCAGCGTCTCTGGCTCCATGTTCTTCTGCTGTGCCTGACGCTGTTCACCACCACCGTCATGGGCGCGCGGCTGGTGAACAATTTCGCGCACAACCTTCCGCCGTTTTCCGACGACGATCTTGACGCCTTCGCGCGTCTGCTGAACAATCCCGCGCTGCTGCTCGACGGGCTGCCATTCAGCCTCACGCTGATGGCGATTCTCATGGCGCATGAGATGGGACACTACCTCGCCTGCGTCTATTACCGCATCGACGCGTCTCTGCCCTATTTCCTGCCCGCGCCGACGCTCATCGGCACGCTCGGCGCATTTATCCGCATCCGTTCGCCGATCTCCACGCGACGCGAACTGTTCGATGTCGGGGTGGCCGGACCGCTCGCCGGTTTCGTCTTCCTCTTGCCCGCGCTCTTCATCGGCGTGGCCTATTCGAAAGTGATTCCCGATATCAACCTGCGCGGGGAACTCCATTTCGGCGTTCCCCTGTTGCAGAACTTCGCGCAGCAACTTCTCTTTCCGGGCATCCCGGCCAACGACCTGTATCTCCATCCCATCGGTCGCGCGGCATGGGTGGGACTGCTTGCCACCGCGCTGAACCTGCTCCCGATTGGACAACTCGACGGCGGGCATATTCTCTACTCGTTCTTCGGACGTTGGCACAGGACACTCACGCACGTATTCATCGCGGTTTTGATTCCCATCGGAATCGTCTACTCGCTAAGCTGGATTGTGTGGGCCGTTTTGCTCTTTTTGTTCGCGCGCAAGCATCCGAGCATTCATGACCGTTTGCCGCTGGGCCCGGCGCGGGCGGCTCTTGCCGTGTTGAGCCTCGCCATCTTCGCGGCGGCGTTCAGCCTCTCGCCCATTCGCATCCTCGACATCCCCACGGGCCAATAAGCGCATGATGAAAATCTCGGCCACCATCATTACGCTCAACGAGGAGCTCAACATCGCCCGCGCCATCGAAAGCCTTCGCTGCTGCGACGAGATTGTCGTCGTCGACTCGAACTCCACCGACCGCACGTGCGAGATTGCCGCCAACCTTGGCGCCCGCGTCATCGACAACCCGTTCCCGGGCTACGCCAAACAGAAGAACTTTGCTTCCGAACAAGCGGCCAACGACTGGATTCTCTCGATTGATGCCGACGAAGCGCTGAGCGAAGCGCTGGAAGCCGAAATCTGGCAGATCAAGAAGCATGGCGCGCAGTCTGACGGCTACACGTTCCCGCGCCTGGCGCAGTATTTGGGCCGGTGGATTCTTCACAGCGGATGGCATCCCGACCGCAAGGTTCGCCTGTTTAACCGCACCAAAGCCGAGTGGGTCGGCGACTACGTTCACGAGTCGGTGCGCGTGCGCGGGCGCATCGGCCATCTCGAAGGCAATCTCCTGCACTTCACCTGCGACTCGCTGAGCCAGCACCTGCGCACGCTCGATTCCTACACGACGCTCGCCGCCCAACAGATGATCGATCAGAAGCGCCGGATCGGTTGGACCGAACTGCTGATTGATCCGCCGTGGACGTTCTTTCGCACTTACTTCCTCCAACGCGGATTCCTTGACGGCGCCGAGGGCCTCGCCATCGCCTATATGGCCGCCTATTACAACTTCCTGAAATACGCCAAGGCGCGATTTCTCACGGGCCGCTAGCGATGCGTATTCTCCATATGGACGCCGGCCGCGAGATGCGGGGCGGCCAATATCAAGTGCTGTTCCTCATGCGCGCGTTGCGCGACCGCGGCGTGGAACAATCGCTCGACAGCCCCGCCCACTCGCCTCTCGCGCAGCGCGCCACGGCGGAAGGCTTCGCGCTCGCCAAGGCAGGTGATGGCGCCTACGACCTCTACCACGCGCACGACGCGCGCTCGCACACGCGAGCTGTCTTGAAACGCCTGGCCCCCCTGGTGGTTTCGCGCCGCGTGGCGTTTCCCGTGAAGACGGGACTGCTCTCGCGCCTGAAGTACCGGCGTGCCGACTTGTATCTCGCCGTGTCGCACTACGTGGAAGCCCGCCTACGCGCCGCCGGCGTTCCCGCTTCGAAAGTGCGCGTCGTCTATGATGCGGCGCCCGAGATGCCGCTAGCCACGGGGACTCGCGTGATCGCCCCGGCCACGAGCGACCCGCGGAAAGGCTCCAAGCTCGCGGCCGTAGCGGCGCAATTGGCCGGCGTGGAACTTCATTTTTCGACTGACCTCGCGGCCGATCTGCCCGCGGCCCGCCTGCTCGTTTACATCAGCGACGAGGAAGGCCTCGGCTCGGCCGCGCTGCTGGCGCAGGCCGCGGGAGTTCCCGTCCTGGCCTCACGCGTGGGCGGATTGCAGGAAGCGGTCGAACACGGCATCACGGGCATTCTCACGGCCAACGATCCCAACGCGATTGCCGACGCCTTGAAGAGCCTGCTTTCGCGAGACAACTCCGCGCTTGCCGATATGCGCCTGGCCGCGCACGGCCGCTGGCAGGAGCGGTTTACCATCGAACATATGGCCGATGCGACGCTTGCGGCCTATCGAAGCTTACTCCCATGATTGAAGCCCTTCTTGCCGCCTTGTTCGGTCTCATCATCGGCAGCTTCCTTAACGTCTGTATCCACCGCATGCCCCGCGACGAGTCCATCGCCTGGCCCGGATCGCATTGCCCGGTATGCCGCCACTCCATCGCGCCCTATGACAACGTTCCCGTGCTGAGTTGGATCCTGCTCCGCGGACGCTGCCGCCATTGCTTCACGCGCATCCACTGGCGATACCCGTTGGTCGAGGCGCTCACGGGGATCGCGTTCGGTTTGGCCGTACTCACGTGGGGGCCGACGCCGGCGGCACTAAAATACAGCCTGTTCTCGGCGCTTTGCATCGGGATGCTGTTCACCGACCTGGAAACGCGCATCCTGCCCGATGAGTTTACGCTGGGCGGCCTGGCCGCGGGACTTGTTTTGAGCGTGCTGGTTCCCCAGCAAAGCACCTTCCTGTCGTTGTTTGCGCCTTCGCTCTCCGCGCCATTGATGAGCTTTACGGACGCCGCCGTGGGCGCGGCCGTGGGGAGCGGATCATTCTGGCTGGTGGCCGAAGTTTATTCCCGAATGCGTGGGCGCGAAGGCTTGGGCTTCGGCGACGTGAAGATGGTCGCCATGCTGGGGGCGTTTCTGGGCATCACGGGCGCGATGGCGGCAATTCTCGTTGGCTGCGTCGCGGGATCGGTCCTCGGGCTGCTTTGGATCTGGTACCGGAAGCAGGCCGCAAGCCAGTATGAATTGCCATTCGGCAGCTTTCTCGCCGCGGCCGGTTTGCTGATCGCGTTTCGAGGCGAGGGCCTGCTGCGCTGGTATGAGCAGCTCGGCCCCTAGCGGGGGCCGCTATTCGATGCCGTAATTGATTTCCAAGCGCCGCACCGCGCGTGCGGCCGCCCACAGCACGACGACGGTCACACCAAGCAAGCCAAGAATCGCGAGCGCGGGCGTGGGCGGCTCGGCGGGGGCGGCAAGCAGTTTGATGAGCAGCGGAGCGTTCGCCTCCATCGGCGGAGGAACCGGACAGAGCGACTGCACATAATAGAGCACGCTCAACTTCTGCAGCGCGGCGGGAAGCACGCCATTGATGCTCTCCCAGAAGAGAATCGTCACGGCAGGAATGATCGGGTTCCGCAGGAGCAGTCCGGCCGCCAGAAACACGCTACCGTAGCCGACACACGCCAACGCCGCCGCGGCCGAGTACCAGGCGAAGTGGGACGCCCCGTCCGTGTTCCAGAAGGAAGCGAGTTCGGTGGGGTCCTGCGGCCAGAGCATCATTCCAAAGCACAAGGCCGCGCCGGTGCCGAAGATCAGGATCGCCGCGATGAGCCCGGCCAGATACTTGCCCGCCAGCAGCACCTCGCGCCGCGCGGGCACGAGAAACCAGAAATGCAGAGTCTTGTCGAGCATCTCTCCACGGAACAGGTTCATGAAGATGCCGAGACATCCGAAGAACACGGCCAGCCGCAGATAGAAGTACTGGAAGACGCCCGCGAATACGAGACGGTCCTCTTCAAAGTCGTTGAGCGAGCGCGATCGCTTGCTCTGGAGAATGCCGTCCTCAAAGCGCAGGTTCCAGCGGTTACGGCCATCGAAGTACATCATGTAGCGCCGGTCCGGTTCGCGCGCCTCCACGTCCCGGCCCCGCCTGCGCTCGCGGCGGCCCTCGTTGCGGTGATCCTCGATGGGCGTGCCGGCGCGCTGCAGCACCTCATCCTCGCTATCGCCCACGCGAATCGCCTCAATCTTGGCCGGAGGAGTCGCGCGCGATTCCCAGCGGTCGCGCTTCAGCTTGATGTCGATACCATGGCCAAAGAAGATGACCGCGGGAAACAACGCCAGCAGGTAAACCCAGAAGCTGCGCTTGGAAAAGAAGACGCGCAGCAATTGCAGGCGGGCGATGGTCCAAACCTGCCGCAGACGCACGGGGGTGATCATCGATCGCCTCCAATCAGGTACTCATAGAGCGCGCCCATGTTCTCATCGGCGGCCACAACGCTTTCCACGGTATGCCCGGCAAGCGAGATGCGCGTCAGCGCGCGCGAAAACTCGCGGCGGCTGCGCGTCATGACCAGCAGCCCTAACCGGTCGTTCTGAATCTGAATCTGCGTGATGTGCTCCTGTTCGAAGAGGAGCGAGGCGATGCGCGAGGCGTCGCGGCAGCGGATCACATACTGGCTCGGATGTTCGTGGATCTCCTCGCGGACGCTGCGAATCTCGCCCTCGGCGATGATCATTCCGTTGGCAATGAGAATCACCTGGTCGGAGATGATATCGACCTCCTGCAATACGTGGCTGGAGAGAATCACGTGGCGGCCCAGCGCGGCGAACTCGCGGAACAGGGCGATCGTTTCGGCGCGAACCAACGGGTCAAGGCCGTTCAGCGGCTCGTCGAGCACGAGCACCTCCGGGTCGTGCGCGATGGCCTGGGCGAGCCGCACGCGCTGGCGCATTCCTTTCGAATAGCCTGCCACTTTTCGCGGCGCGGCCTCGGCCATTCGTACGCGCTGCAGAGCACTCTCGGCCCGTTGCGCCGCCTCCGCGCGGGAGAAGCCCGCCAGCAGCAGGCTGGTCATCACGAAGTCGAAACCGGTGACGCCTCTCGGCGCGGCATCGTACTGTGTCGCATAGCCGAGAATGCGCATGAGATTTTCCGGATCGTGGGGCGAGAGTCCGCGCATGGTCACGGTGCCGCGGTCGGGGTAGATCAATCCGGCCATCAGGTTCATCAGCGTGGTTTTGCCCGAACCGTTGGGACCAACCAGGCTGGTGATGCCGGGCGGGATGCGCAGCGTCACGCGGTTGACGCCGAGCACTTCGCCATAGAACTTCGATACTTCATCGAACACGACTTCCGGCGCGCTCATGACACCACCTCCACGGCCCGCAGCTTGCGCTGCAGCACCATTACCAAAGCCGCGCCCATCAGTCCAACGCAGATGGCGCATTGCCAGGCGTCCGGACCGGGAAAGGCCTCGACACCCAGCATGTAGCGCCAGATCTGATTCACCGAGCGAGCCGGGTTCAGGCCCGAAGCCCATTCCACGCGCAACACTTCGTTCGCCAGTTCCGCTGCGCCGGCCAGCACGAAGAACACGCCCAGCACAAGCGCACCGGCCACCATCCGCCATCGCACATAGGCCGAACTTGCCAGCGCGACGAGGCTCACCAGAACGATCCACAGCAGGAACCCGAGGAAGATCGCGGCGCCAAGATGATAGTTCTCGGTGAACCACGTCCAGCCCGCCATGCCGGCCTGCATGAAGAACAGGAGCATCCCGGGAATCCAGGTGATCGGTGAGAGGACGCCCATCAATACCAACATGCGGGAGATCACATAAGTGGTGCGTGTGAGCGGCCGGCTGAAGTAGAGCGGCAACGCGCCATTGGCCAGATCGGGCGCGATCAGGCTCGGCCCGGCGAAGGCCGCCAGAATGATGGCGAATACCGATTGCGCGCTCATGAACACATAGAAAAATTCGCCATTGATCTGCAGCAACTTGCCCAGATCGTCGCCGAAGCCTTGCAGCAGTTCCAGGTGATGAGACAGGTACACAAACAGCGAACATGCGATCGGCCAGAACGTGGCCACGACGAAGAAGATCGCCACCAGACGTTGCTGCATCAGCCGTTCCCAGGCAAAGCGCGGCAGCACCAGTAGTCGCGACCAACTGCCGGTGAACTGCCCCTGATAGCGTTGATACCCGCGTCTATAGACGGCCATCGGCAGTCACCTCCTCCGCGGTAGTGGCGGAATCGCCCGCCGTGCGCTGAATGTGGCCAACGGCTTTCAGGAAGATCTCTTCGAGCGAATCGCGGCGGTGAGTCAGGCGATGCACATCGAGGTTCTCGCGGCCCACCAGGTGCCACAAAACGT
Source organism: uncultured Solibacteraceae bacterium (assembly GCA_964449665.1). Taxonomy (GTDB): domain Bacteria; phylum Acidobacteriota; class Terriglobia; order Bryobacterales; family Bryobacteraceae; genus JAFLBB01. Next base: position 8,351 of record CAYUZM010000037.1, on the reverse strand, counting down.
CAAGTTCCACCTTCGGCGGAAGCACGATGCGCCAGCGGCCGCTTCCCTCGTTCACGCCTTCGGCGCCGTATTCGGACAGCGCCGCGGCGAAGTTGCGGTCGTCGCCCGACACTTCCAACTCGACGAAGCGGCGGTTGGCGCGGCGTTCCTCTTCGAGGTTGGCGTGATGAACCATCGCCCCATCCTTGAGAATCACCACCTCGTCGCACACCTCTTCAACATCACGCAGGAGGTGGGAGCAAAGCAGAACGTTCATGCCGTGGTCGTTCTTCATTTCGGCCACCAGTTTCAGCATGCGCGCGCGTGCGGCCGGATCAAGGCCGTTGGTGGGTTCGTCGAGAATCACCAACTCCGGTCCGTGGATGATCGCCTGCGCGAGCTTGGCCATTTGCTTCATGCCGAGCGAGTAGGTCCCCAAGGGACGGTAGCGCGCCTCGCCCAGCCCAACGTGAAACAGCACCTCGTGCGCTTTCTCCAGCGCCACGCGCGAAGGTAGTCCGGAGAGTTCGCCCATGATGCGCAGGAACCGCACGGCGCTCATATCGGCGATCAAAGCCTCATTTTCCGGCATGTAGCCGACGCGCGACTTCACTTCGCGCGACTGCCCATGACAATCGAAGCCCAGAATGCGCGCCGACCCCGCCACGGGTTTGTGAAAGCCAAGCATCGTCAAGATGAGGGTGGACTTCCCCGCTCCGTTCGGGCCGAGCAGCCCGATGGCTTTGCCCGTTCCGGAAGCGCCCAGACGGCAGGAGATTCCTTTCAGAATCTCTCGCCGTCCGAGCTTCACTCGCAGGTTTTGGAGTTCGATGACGGGTGTCATAGGATCGATTTAAGCTTCTTCTCCACGGTAGCCGGCGAACCCGGTTTGTGTGCCGCCTCGCCCGCGCCATGCAGAAGCATCGCGTCGAGAACCAGGCTCGTCAATCGACTACGACTCGCGACGCGAATTCGTTCCATTTCTCCGTCCAAAACAACCAACAAAGGATCGCGGTTGTCCATGAGCGACTTCAACGCCGGGCTCTGCACAAGGCCTGCCAGATCGGCCAGCACGCCCTTCGTATTCAGCCATACAAAGCCGGAATGATGCAGCGTGCCGGTCGATGGGAAGCGTTCTTGGAACTTGAGCGACCGCACCAGTGACGCACTGGTCGCCCGCGTGGCAATCGCCCTCGCCGCCAGCGCCCGGTCGGTCGAGGCGATCAGGAAGCCGTTGTCGTGCGTCCAGTACAAGGCCGCCGGGGCGGCCGCGCTCGACAACACCGTCCACGTACGGCCATTCACCGTCTCTTGCGCGATGGTCACCTTCTCGTTCGATTTTTCCGGAGTGAGATGGCGGTTGTAGGCTTCCACCAGCCGCCGGATCGAGTCTTCCAGCACCGTTGGCCTCACGACCTCAATCGAAGCGATCCATCCAGGGATGGGCAGCGACGGACGTTCAATGGCGAGCGTGAAGTCGGTGCCGAGCGATCCGGCGATGTCGGCAGTGAGTTTGACGCCCGTTTCCGACTCGAATTTCTGCAAGTCCGCCGCCATTCCGGTCAGGGAGGTGAACAACTCCTCCAACGCCTGGCGGGGATCGCGTGTCGACGCGGAGAAGGCGAACACGGCTTCACTGGAAACGTACTCGGCTGAGGCGGCCGCTCCTGGCGCGGCCAACCACGAGGCGATTCCCGTGCGGGCCCCATTGAAGGTGATCGTAGCCTGATTTTCGTCTTCTCCTCCCGAGGAGCGTTGTTCAAAGAACAGGTACCGTACGTTCATCGCACCGATCACGCCGGCCTCTTCGCCCTTCACGCCAGGCAGAACCGAGGCCGCGTCCAAGCCCAGCAACCAGCCCACTCCGTTGCGATAGCGGCCGGCAATCTCAGACGCGAACGCCGACGAAGCGCCGCCGCCCAATTGCGCCGAGAATTGCGCGAGATGGGTGGGGCTGTCGGCAACGAGCAGCAGATCTTGCGCGACCTTGTAGGGGAATTTCTCCGGTAACGAAGCCGTCAGCCGTTCCATGGCTTCCAACAGCCGGGCGGATCGATCTGGTTGCACTTGGGCAAGCATCACCGGCTCAATGCGGTCCGGCTCGGTTGCACTCTTGGTGAGAATGAACACGATCTCTTCACCCAACAGGGGCGTGACGGATTGAATGCGGCTCAAGCTCTCGCGTAACTCTTCGCCGTGCTTAGAGTTCCACCATTCCTTCAGGACGGCATTCTCTTCCGCGCGCTGCTCCACCAACCGGAGCGCCTGCCGCATGGTGCCATCCAGGTTCGGAATGGCGAAGTAGACGACCGCATTTGCGGGCAGGTACCGCAGCAAACGCGCCTCCGTGCGCAACGACGCCGCGGGTAGTGCGGCGAGCTGCTTTTCGATGCCCGCAAATTCGGCGAGCAGCGCGAAGTACTTCTCGGCGTCCTGGCTCCATGCGATCGCCTGCCGCACGGGCACTTCGGAGAGAGACGTGTTGGTGGCGGACTGCTTTCCGGCGGTCAGCAATTTTCTTGCACCTGGTTGGGCGACATCGACCGCGCCTTCGACAACCGACACGAGCGAACCGGCCGTGCCGCTGGAAACAGCGAAAATCGTTCCCTTCACCGAGGCGGTTGTATCACTGGTCACCACGCGCAGATGGCCGCGCCGTTGCTTGGCGGCCTGCACAATGACGTCACCGTGGTGCAGCATGATCGTCTGTCCGCTCCAGGCGGCACGGACGGCCAGCTCGGTGCGCTGGTTCAACTCGACGCGCGAGCCATCGGCAAGTTGCAGCACGGCACGGGAACCCGCGGCGGTGCGCACAACTTCGGACTCCAAGAGTGAAGCTCCCGCCTGCAATCCGTCGCCTTGCGGACGTTGCAACACACCAGCAACGGAGATTACGGATGCGCGCGGGCCAGCGGGCGCCAGGGCGGCATCAATCGTGTCGCGTCCCAAGTACAACGCGGCGGCGGCAACCGCGGCGGCGGCCGCATAGCGCATCCACCCCGGCAGGGTCACACTTCGCTGAGGCCGTGCCATGGGCACCACTTTGCGCGCGCCCTGCGGATCGTCCAGCACGCGGCGGCATTCGGCGCAACGGCTGAGGTGGTCGTCGATCAGAAGGCGCCGGGCCGCCGTGAGTTCCCCCGCGCGGTAGGCGCCAAATTCCGGGCGGAACTCGGCGCAGGCGAGCGAGGTGGAATGGGCGATTTGCTGCCACACACGTTCGCGCGCCGAGGCCACCTGTTCGGGAGCCGCGTGCTCGTTACGCATCTCGTCCAAGAGTTCGTCGAATCGTTCTTCGGTCATGGTCTTGGGCTCCTTCACCTGCTCATGTCTTTCTTCAGGACGGCGCGAATACGATGTAACCGGCTGCCGATGGTGCCTCGCTCCACGCGAAACTGCTCCGCCAACTCGTCGTAGGAATAACCCTCGAGATAACAGAGAACGAAGATCTCAGCGTCCTCGGCCGGGAGCTTTGCCAATGCGCGGCGGATTCGTTCCTTGAGCAGCGCCGTGCTTTCGCGGGAAGCATATTCGCGGCCGGAATCCAGTTCCACTTCTGAGAGCCACTTTTTGCGGCGCAGAATATCGATCGAGGCGTTGATCGCCGCCCGCCGGAAGTACTTGTCCAACGAATCCGCCGGGCTGGACATGGCGCGGTTGTTCAGCAGGCGCAGGAAAACGACTTGCAGTGCGTCTTCGGCGTCTGCCGCGTTACCGGCGACCCGGAGCGCCGACTGATAAACAGTGTCCGAGTAGCGCCTGTAAAGCTCCTCGAATTCAGGTGGTGGTTTCACAAAAACTGGTGTCGCGGTGATGGCCGGGATTGCCGTTCCCATGTATCGGTCCTCACTGTCTGATACGAAGACGGGAGAGGAATTATTGCAGGAACAGGCGGAATTTCGGCGCCGCGCCGGCGCGCGGCTCGCACTTGGACCGTAAGCCTATGGTTTCACAACGCTTCCGTCCATCGCGCGATCGAGCCGGTAGACTCCGCCATCTGTAATGGGCCGCAGCGGATGTTGGGCGGCAACCGTTTCGTTCAGGTCGATGCCCAGGCCGGGCTTCCCGTTACCGTAGAGATAGCCGCCGCGCAGTTCGGCAACTCCAGAGAATAATTCGCTCACCACAGGCGGGAAGTGGTTCTCTTCCTGGATGCCAAACCCGGGGCTGCTCATGTCCACGTGATAGGCCGCCAACTGGTTCACCGGATCGTTCTCGCCGCCTTCCTGGAAGGCAGTCTTGGCGCCGAAGAGCTCGCACATCGCCGCCACTTTTTTCGCGGGCGTGATGCCGCCAATCGCCGACACGCGGCAGCGGGCAAAGTCGATCAGCCTCTCGGCGATGAAGGGCATGTACTCAAACGGATGGGTGAAGAGCTCGCCGACGGCCTGCGGCGTGGTGGAGGTTTTGCGCAGTTCCCGGTACCAGGCAAGCTGTTCCGGCGGTAAGACATCTTCCACGAAGAACATTTGCAGATGCTGCAGCCGCCGGCTGAACTCAGCGGCGTTCATGCCCGTGAGATGGGAGTGCACATCGTGGCATAGCTTGGGCGTCATCCCCACCTTGGCGCGTATCTGTTCGAACATTTTCGGAACCTGATCGACGTACAACTCTTCGTCGAACGCAGGTCCCGCGTAGCCGCCGCCGGCGCGGCTTCCCTGCCCTGCCGGAATAAACCCGCCGCCACCGTAGCCGCCGAATTGCACACGGATGTGCCGGTAACCTTTCTCCTGCGACTTCACGACGTTCTCGCTCGCTTCCGCGGCGTCGCGCCCGCCCACGTGGTCGTAACAGGGCACGGCGTCGCGCACTTTGCCGCCGAGCAGATCGTACACGGGCATGCCCGCCCGCTTGCCCTTGATGTCCCAGAGCGCCATGTCCATCGCACTCAAGACGTTATTGTTCACCGGACCGTTGCGCCAGTAGGTGCGCAGGTGCGAGCTTTGCCACAGGTCTTCGATCTGATTGGCGTCCTTGCCGATGAGCCACGGCCTCAGATGCTGCTCCAGGGCGGCGATGACCGCATGGGTCTGAAAGTGGTTCGAAGCGGAGCCGATCCCGTAGAGCCCTGGTTCCGACGTGATGATCTTCAGGAAGATCCAGCGGTAGTTCGACCCGCCGCTCGTGGAAATGACTTTCGCGTCCCGAATGGTCAGCTTGGGAAGGCCGGCGGTCTTCCTGGCTGCCTCCTGTGCCGCGGCAGCCGGAATGGCGGATGCGGCCAACAACGATTTGGCAACGGTTCTCCTACTGATCATGGACGATCACCTCCCGCTGATTTGTCCGAAAGCTCGTAGAAATCGTAAACGATCTTCCACGAGAAGGATTCGCCCGGCGCGATTTTCATGTGAATGAACGCCTCCGGGCAAACCGTGCTGCGAATGGACCAGAGCACAAGCTTCGACATCGGCCGGTCCGAGGTTTGCCGCACGCCCGCGCCGGATTTTCGATTCTCCACGCGGATGTCATAGTCGCGCACGGAGTCTCCGTATCCACTCAACTCGGTAAACACCGATTGGCCGGACTCCAACTCCCTCAGGTATCGCAGTTCTTTACCCGCAGCCTCGGCGCGCCCGCCCAGCTCACGCGCGGCCTTCACCTCGAAGGGAAACTTCACCGCGAATTCGGGTCCCGATGGCTGTCCGTCGATGACATAAAAATTGTGCTCGTACACACTCGTGTCGATCACCTTGCTCCCCCGGTTGTGAAGCGTGTGTTCCAGTACCATCTGGGGCTTTCCGCCGGAGGCGAGGCGGACGACTTTGCGATAGGAGTAAGCGTACCCGGACGTATCGCCCAGCTCATGCACGAACTCAACGCGGTCTTTGCGCGCATTCACTTTCCATACGCCTGGGTAGGTGATTTCGTAAGTGTGGAACTGGCGGTAGCGGGCCTCCTCCGGCTTCCGGACGGCACCCACGCCGATGCGCACAAAACTCTCGCCGGCTTTTGCATCGTCGTAGCCGAGCCCGCCCGTGGCCGCAACGAACTCTTCGACGGGCCCAAGAATGGCGTCGTGGATCGCCGGATCGTATTTGTCGAACCACTTGCCGAAGTACTCGTGCCCCTTGTAGGTCAAACTGGCGATTTGCCCCGACCAGTCAAACCGCGTCCCCCGGTAGTAGCCGCGTTGGGCATCGGGCAGAAGGAGCGAGGCCTGAATCGAACCGTTCGAAATTTGCGCCCGTGGGGCGCCGGTTTGGCCCAGGCAACCCACGACGGTCAACAGCGCCAACGCGCCCATCCGAGTGATCATCGATCCGATTGTAGTTGAGGGCGCATCGCCGCGCGAACTTACCGCGCGCGCTGGAATTCGAGGAAGTATTGGTGCGGCAAGAATGTGTGAGAGGCGGTCTGGCGGAACCCGGCGGCGGCAAGTTCACCGCGGACCTGTTCGCTGGAGAGCTTCATCGCGGCGGGCGGACCCACGGGCAGATCTCGCTTATGGAAGTCGACAATCACGATCCGCCCTCCCGGCTTCAAGGCCGCGGCGAGTTTCTGGTAGTACGCTTCGCGGTGATCGATGTGGTGAAGGACATCGCAAATGAAGATGGTGTCGACGGCGGCAGCCGGCAGTTTGGGGTCACCGGGCGTGGCTTGCACAAGTTCGATCTTGTCGCCCTTGGACTTGGCAAGCAGTGCCGCGTCGATATCGACGGCGTAGACCTTGGCGGCATGCCGGGCGAACCGGCGCGTGAAGTAGCCGGAACCTGCGCCGATGTCGGCGACCACATCCGCCGGCTTCAGCTTGAGCGCCTGGATAACCTCGTGCGGTTTTTGCCAGGCATCGCGCGAAGGATCTTCCAGGACCTTGGCGTACTCGTCCGCCGAACGCGGCGGATGATGCTGGTGATGGACCTGAGCGGAGGCCAATGCGGCGATCAGCAGTAACGCGGTCTTCATGTGTTTGCGGCTCTCTTCCCACAGTACAACGGCATTGATTGTACGAGAAAGAAGAAGAGTCCCCTTCCCTCATCCGTTTGCCGGCGGCGCCAGGGTCTTCGGGGCGCGGGCATGGCCTCACGTTACCTCATCGCGCGCGGGCCGTTGGCCGGCGCCGGCGAGGCAAGCCGGCACTAAGCAAGCGCCAGGTTCAGATTCTCGATGGCCTCGTCGATTTCGGCGGTATTCTTGAAACCCACGGTGACGCTATCGACGCCGGCATTGCGGAAGGCGAACTTCATGGCCGCCTGGCGGTCCTCACGCTTGGTGAACGCGCCCTCGCCAATCAACTTCATGCTGATGACGCCCATGCCATCCTGATGGACCTGCCTGGTATGCTCGACCACTTCCGGCACGTTGCCAGGGTTGGGGGACCGGTAGTCTTCGGCGTCCATCCTCATGCCGTTGTGGTTCATCCGGATCATGGCGATTTCCAGCCACTTATTCTTCGGGAACTGGCGCAGCGCGGGCAGGCCGTGTACCGAGGCTCCGCGCCCGACGACGGCCTTCTTGTGCTGCGCCTCGGAAACTCCGTCCTGCCAGCGGGCGGTGTCGGTGGGCCAAGTGGCCACGTGCTGGTAGTGAAGCAGCAGAACATCGAAGTAGTCGGTGTTGGCGAGGCGGCGTAGTTCGTCGATCTTTGCCTGCGGGTCGACGCCCTCGCGCGTGGTGACTTTGGACATCAGACGATAGGTGTCCCTCGGAATACCCTTGAGGGCGATGCCGAGCATCTTATGCATTTCGCCGTAGCTCTCGGCGGTTTCGAAGAACCGGATGCCGCGATCATATGCGTACCGCACCTGGCGTGTGAACTCGTCCTGACCAAGCTCGCGCTGTGTCCGGCCGCTCATGGTCCCGGTGCCGAAGGCGAGGCGGGTGACCTTTACGCCCGACTTGCCGAGCGTAACCCAGTCGGTCGCTTTGCCGCCGGCCGCAAGCAGCGGCAGTTTGCCGGTGGTGGCAAGCGCACCCGCGGTCAGTCCAAACTTGAGGAATCGTCTTCTGGCGCAAGGGGTCATGCTACGGGCCTCCTGCTGCGAATCGTATCACGGCGCCGGCGAGCCTGTCGCATCAAGACTGCGCCGTGCGCTTGCGGCCGTAGACGAAGTAGATGGCAAGTCCGGCGGCCAGCCACACGACGAAACGAAGCCACGTTTCCAGCGGCAGGCTGAGCATCAGCAGCAGGCACATCGCAATCGAGAGCATGGGTAGGAATGGCACGAGTGGGACGCGGAACGCCCGCGGGCGTTCCGGTTGGGCGCGGCGTAGCACGATCACGCCCGCGCTCACGACAATAAAGGCGAAGAGCGTGCCGATGTTGGTGAGGTCAGCGAGTGTGCCGATGTCGAGAATTCCTGCAGGGATGCCGACGAGGACGCCGGCAACGATGGTGCTCACATAGGGCGTCTTGAAGCGCGAATGGACCTTGG
>CAYUZM010000036.1:0-15483 GCA_964449665.1 uncultured Solibacteraceae bacterium | reverse complement strand
GGTCGGTGCCGGGGACGGCGGCCACGATGGCCGCCTGGGCCGAGCTGGGGGGAACGGGGCCGGACAAGGCGGTCGCGTTCTACGCCAAGCTGCTCGCGAAAGACGACGGCTGGCTCACGAGCTATTTCGATTCACTGATGAGGATCGACGGTCCGATGCGCGACTACCTGACCGAGCCCGAGCGCCTGAAGCGTTTTTATACGGCGCTGAAGGGGCGCATCACGAGTCCCGGGCCGGCACGCCCGGTATTTCGCTCGAATACGGATCTGATGTTGCTCACCACGCGGCTGCGCTTGGAACCCAACGGCCAGGTGCATGTGCCAGGTGGGATCGAAGTTTGGAAGAACCTGTTCGTCAACCATCCACAGGGTAAGTACGACGGGAAGCTGACCAAACTGGCGACCGGTTGGAAGAACGCCGACGACATTATCGAAGCCTTGTTTGCTCTGTGCCGCAAATCCGTGGAAAACGAGCCGCTGAAAATTTTTATGGCCGTGAGCGACATGAACCGCTACCGCACGGTGCCGCTTGAGGCTGCGACGATCGACAAGATCGCGCGCACCTACCGGCAGTTGGGCGCGCAGATTCCGATTCTCGCCGAACAGCCCACGTTGAGCGACAAATCGATTCAGCAATTCCTGGCAAGCGCCCAATCCATTAGCGAGGTCCGCGACCAGGCACTGCGCGCCGACTCGGCAGGGAGCTTCCAGGCGCTGCTCGGATTGTGGCAGGTGTTCAGCCGCAACGATCTGATTCCCGAGTCGCAACGTGACACTGTATTCGCGGGCATTGTGGAGAGTTTCGCGAAGGTGCGGAGTGACGACGATCTCTTCGACGCCAGCCGGTCGGGCGCGGTGAATCTGCTCAAAGCCGCCGCGGCCACACAGGGGTCGGCGCAAGACCGGATGTTCGACCTGATCGCCGGCACGCTGAAACCGCGCGATCAGGAGGCGCACACGCTGCTGGTGCAGGAGATGACGCGCATCTTCGACTCGCAGAAACTCATCTCTCTGAAGCTGTTGCTCGACATCGCCGACCACACGGAAGCTATCGCCAAAGGCGAGAAACTCAATGTAGCACTGCTCAATCGTTTGAGCGCGCGCATGCAGGAGATTCAGTTGCCCCGCGCATCGCTCACGACGGCCGAGCGCAACGCACTCTCGTTCGGCTACTGGACCGAACGGCACATTGAGAAGCAGCGCAAGGTGAACATTCGCACCGAAGTGGAGAAGGCGGGCGCCGACCCGGCGAAGCTGCGTGCGGCACTGGGAACGCTCGCTCCGATGCTGCGCGATACGCTGGTCGGATTCAACTATCTCTACTACGCGCCGCCGGGGGCGCAGGTTTTGCGCACGAATCCGCTCTTTGCGCGCAGCCACGATTTCCTTGGCGTCCAAGGGACGAATCAGACCTGGCGGAACACCGAGGTGCTCGGCACTGGTTGGCCGTCGAGCGCGGGAGGCCGGTTAGTAGGTTCGCTGGCGGGCCTTGGATATGCCCTCGCCGAAGCCGAGCAGAACTTCCTCATCCCGTCGCGCGAACAGGCGCTGATTTGGGGCGATCTGGTTCCGCAAATGATGCTCATGGCGAAGGCTCCACGGTGGTGGAACGCCACGCACGAGCAGACCCACTGGGTGGGACTGCACATGCGCGAAGGACAGTCGTTGCTGGCCGAGAGCGTGCTCAGCCCCGGCACTCGCGCGAAGGTGATCGAGGTACTGGGTAAACAGGCGGCGCCCAACCGCACGGCGCGTGTGGAACAGTTACTGACCCGCGGCGAATTGAGCACGGCGCTCGAAAACGTCACGCCGGCGGAGCTATTTCAGATTGCGCTCACCCACAAGAGCGCAACTACGCCGATGGGCCGCGAGATGCGGCGGCTGGCCTCTTCGCCGCGCGTCTCGATGGCGGCAATTTCGCGCGCGTTTGGTACGCCGAAACCGACACTCACCAGTTCGAACCGTGGCGAGTTGCTCTTCATGCGGACATTCCCAACCTTGATGGGCTATTCGAGCCGGATCATGGCCGAGAGTTGGGAATCGAGCGTGCTCTTCTACGCCTCGCTAGCCGACGAGTTGCAGATTGATCCAGGCCGCATGGCAGTCTCGGTGCCCGAGTGGACGCAACACACGGTGCAACGCATCTTCGCCACCCACCTCGAAGATTGGCCCGCCCTCCTCCGAGCCCTCGGCGTGGTCGGCGAGGAGGTCCGCAGCCGCGGACAAGACGCCTCAATCAGTTTGTCCAGTGGAGGATTCTGATTCATGTCCGAGAAACGAATCGATGCCCGCGGGAACATGACCCGCCGTCTCGCACTCTGTACCGGCTTGCAGGCCATGGGCGCGGCATTTGCAGCACAAGCGCCTGCGCCACAACCGGCCGCCGAGGAGGACCGCCCGACGTTCCGCGTGAAGGTCGACATGGTCGTGTTGAGCTTCACGGTCACCGACAACAAGGGCCGCTACATCACGGGACTCAAGCCTTCGGATTTTAAGGTGACTGAAGACGGTATCGTGCAGCGGGTCGGTACGTTCTCGGAAGGGAACAAACCGCCGGTTCAGGTGTTGGAAGACGGCAGCGTGCGGCCTATCGTCGCCGCCGGAGGTTCACCCACGGCCGCTCCCGATTCGGCGGAAGCGCGTGGCGATGCCTTCGTCGGCACGAACGTGTTTGTTCTATTTGATACGAGCAACTATATGTACCGGGGATTTGTGTACGCCTCGGACGCAATCGCCGATTTCGTGCGCGGATTAGACCGGGCAGACTCGGTGGCGGTCTACACGTTCTCCCGCAACCTATCGCGCGCGGCCAATCTCACGCGCGACCGCAACCAGGCGATTATGGGCTTGCGCAAGGCAGTAGCGGGCGACGACGCGGCACTCTACAACGCGCTTCTACTGGCACTTCGCGATGCCGCCAAGGTCCCAGGACGCAAGGTCGTCATCGTATTTTCGAACGGCCCCGATAACGCGAGCATGGTCGCGCCCGACGACGTCCGCGCCGTGGCCGAGGACGAAGGCATTCCGATTTACGTGATTTCGACCAACGACGTGAACCGCGACGCGATCTCGTCGAACGTCTTCAAGCGCATCTCGCAGCGCACGGGCGGGCAGGTGTTTTTCGCCAAGACGTGGCAGAAACAGGTGGAGGCGTTCGAGTCCATCCGCGAATCGCTTGGCAATTCGTATACGGTGACCTATTACCCGCAGCCAAACCCGAACGACGGCTTCCGGCGAATCAACATCGAGATCGTGGGCGACGCGGCGAAGAAGTTGCGCGTGCGCGCACGCCCAGGCTACAGGCCAAGCCGGACGTTTTGATGTTCGCCGCGCGTTAGGGCAATGGCCGCCTAAGCTCGGCAAGCGCCTTCTCGGCCGTATCGAAGAATTCACGTTCACGGACGGCGCTGCCCCAAGTGAGGTTTGCACCGCGGTATTGCTTGATTTCAGCCTCCCAGCGATTGGCAATGGCGCGCCGTGCTTCAGGGATCAGCACCGGACCACCAGGATAGGTCGCATTGGTGTGCGCCTGGATGTCGGGCTCGTCCTTCTCCTTGTGCGCGCGGACGCGGGCCGCATACCAGCCATCGCGCGGCCCTTTCACGTTCAACGATAGGCGCCGCTTTTCTCCATCGCCTTTCACCGAGGCGACGACCTCGCCGTTGCGCACGAGCTCCAACACCTCCAGGGGACGGAAGAACGCCGCCGTCGCGCGCGCTTCGCCGCTCTCCCACGCGAGTTCGACGATGGGGCCGTTGCTCACGACAGCCTGCCCTTTGCGCACGCCTTCAGACCACGGCGCAAATCCACCTGTCTGCGTGGTGGACTTCCTCACGAGCGCGCGTTCGGGACCGAGCAGCGGCACCCATCGCGGGTAGGGTTTCAACCTTTGCACGTAGACAGGGAAATCGCTGCCAGCGACGCCCGTAATGCGGAAGCCGGCGTTCAACAACTCGTACCAGGGCTCCGTAGTCAACACGCCGAATTGGAATAGCTCGATCATGTCGAGCTTGCCTAGAGCGAGGTCCATGTAGAAAGTGGACTTATTGGGGCGTTCGCGGAAGTGGGCGTACCCAGTGAGCGCGCGGGCTTTGCGAGCTAGATCGAATAGCAGCGTGTGGAAGGGATAGTCGTCGGGGACATTGGCCAGTTCCCTGCCCGTGCTAATGGGCCTGACCACGGAGTCGCCGCCCAGCATGAGAATGTGGCCGAAGGATTGATTGCGCGTCTCCTGTCCGCTGCGAATGGAGTAACCGCGGCGGGCGAATTCGCCGGCCGCGCCATAGGCGTATTGCGGCGCGGCATCGCTCTGGCGCTGCAGCGCCAGGAAGTTCGCAACGTTCAAGTCTTCGGCTTCGAGCCAGGAGAGGTAGACCGGATTTTCGCGCTGTGTGCGTGTGAGGTGAATGTGGTCGTCGGAGGAGATCCACTCCTCGGGGCGTATGCCCTCCCACGCTTTGAGCGGCAGCGTGATAGTGCGCGTTTCATCCGCCTTCAATTCGAATTCGACGCGCGCGGGCGTGTAGAAGAAGCCACGATAGGCCTCGATCGCGTACTTGCCCGCGGGCAGGTGGAAGTTAGCGCGGCCGTTCAGGAGCAGGTAGTGATACTCGTCGTTGCAGATCAGCTCCAGCACGTCCGGATTGGGGTTGTCGATCCACAGGCGGTCGCGATAGAAAAGGTCGCTCTTTACGGGCAGGGATGCCTGCACGGGTTGCAGGCGGAAAGGCTCGCCGTTGCGCAGAAGATAGATGCGCGCGGGCGTGCGCGGATCCGTTTGGACCGTCACGCGGGCCGAGAAGGCAGGCGGCGCCTGGCTGCGCAGACCCGCCACAATCAGCAAGGCTCCGAATGCGGCCGCGGCGACGCCACGCGAGGAGAGGTTCATGAGACGAGATTGTATACTGCGCCTACTTGCCGCGGCGTGTGCCGCCCAAGAGGCGCCATCGCAACGCGTGCTAGGCTCCGCCGCAGGCACATTGCCCGCTTTGCTTTTCCGCGATCCAACCGGCAAAGCCGCAGGTGTGCCACTGAATACCGGCGCCAAAAACGCTTTGGTAGCGCTGGCCCACTTCATGGTCGTTCACGGAACGGTTCTGCGGGTCGAATTCGACAACGGTGATTTCGTGGGCGGGCAGATGCTCCAGTCCACGCTTCAACAGGTACACGACTTCTACGTCGTCGGCGGGCATGCTGTAGCCCACGAAAACGACCGAACTGGCCGAACGCAAAACCTCTTCGGACTTGTACCAGACCTGCGCGATGTGCGGGTTGCGATAGTCCTTCTTTTGCGTCGGCGTGATCATGACGGGACGCACAAAGGTTCCGCAGTTGCGGCACGGGCTGCCGTGGCAGGTGTAGCGCTGGTCGAGGTCGTTTGCGCTGCCGCCTTCCGACATGTAGAGCTGTTCCAGCGCCTTCGAGAAGCCCCAGCCGGAGCGCGATACGGCAACGTCCAGGCGGTGGCAGTTGGGGCAATAAAGCCAGTTGAGCGAGCCATGCAGCTTGAGCAGTTTGCCCCATTTGCCCCACGCCTTGTACGTCTCGGTTTGAATGTCGCAGCAGTAGTCGGGGAACATCTCCGGGTTCCGCCGCGCCAGAACGTTATCGGCGATGATGTCGTAGTTGAGCGAGAGAACGCGTGGCTCAGTGGCCGGACCGAATAGTACATTCAGGGCATCGTCGTGATAGGACGGCATCGGCCCGCGCAGTTTGTATTCGAGCACGGCGAAGATGACGTATTCCAGCGCGCTGCGCACTTCGCGCAATCGCTGCACGGGGTAGTTCATGTGCAACGGCTGGCCGCGGTCGATGGCCGCGTCGATGAGACTCATGAGCAGGGGCAAGCCTGGATACGCCCACTTCGTTCTTTGCCCGCGCGGCGGCATCCGGAACACTTCCTGCAGGAACTGATCGAGTAGCGCCAGGTAATCCTCGCGCTCGATGATTACGGCAGACTCGTCGGCCTCCCACAGAATTTCGTTTGTCATCGGCCCGGCGCAGGCCTTGGTCGCGCCCGCGCCTAACACGAGAACCGGACCGCTCAGCACACTCATCGTGCCTTCGATTATCTCCCGCCGTTCGGCGGAGTCATAATGAAAGGTTCAAAGGAGGTCTTCGTGCTTCATCTCAAACCTACCCGGCGCCAGATTCTCCGCGCGCCGCTCATTGTTCCCGCCTCAGCGCTTGGCCTCAACGGCGCTACTCCCCCAAGCGACCGCATCACCATGGGCGGCCTTGGCATCGGAAGCCGCGGCACGCGCGTATTGCAGTCGTTCCTGATCCAGAACGACGTCCAGTTCCTCGCCATTTGCGACGTGCGCAACTCCCAGCGCGAAGCCATTAAGAGCATGGCGGATAAAAAGAATGGAAACTCCGATTGCGCCATGTATTCCGAGCAGGAAGAGCTATGGGCGCGCAAGGACATCGACACGGTGCTGGTCGCCACCGGCGACCGCTGGCATACGCTGCTCGCCACCATGACGGCCAAAGCGGGTAAGGACGTCTATTGCGAAAAGCCGTGTTCGATGACCATCGCCGAAAGCCGATACCTGGGCGACACCTTCCAGCGCCTGGGTCGCATTTATCAGGCGGGCACGCAGCGGCGCAACGGCGTAAATTTCGACAAGGCATTCGATCTCGCCCGCTCGGGCAAGCTCGGTAAAATCACGACTCTCCACGCCGAAGCAGGCCCGGGCGACCGCTGGCCTCCCATCACAACACACGCCTGGATGCCCGCCGAAGAACTGCCGCCGAAGCAGGTGGTCGATTGGGACCGCTGGCTCGGCCCCGCCCCGTGGCGCCCCTACAACTCCGCCTATATTCAGGGCAAATGGCGCGGTTATTACGACTTTCATGGCGGCGGCATCCTCGAATGGGGATCGCACACGGTCGATCTGTGCCAGTGGGCGGGTGGCATGGACGAGACCGCTCCTGTCGAGTATGAACCCATCGGCATGGGCCAGGACACACCGTACTCCATTCAATGCCGCTATGCGAACGGGCTGCGGCTTGTGATGCGCGACAAGGGGTTCCTGGGCTTGGGCAGTTGCACGTTTCGCATTGAAGGCGACCAGGGTTGGGTGGAGACGGGCGATACGGGCCGCGTGGAGACATCCGACAACCTCAAGTCGGAGAACTTGTCCGTTCCGCAAGAGGTGGCCGCGCTTTCCACGACTAACCACGTCCGCGACTTCCTCGACTGCGTGAAGACGCGCCGGCAGCCGCGCTCCAATGCCCTTGCCGCCGCGCAGGCGCACATCGCCTGCCACGCCGCCTACATTGCCTTTCAACTGGGCCGCAAGCTGACGTTCGATCCGGCGCGCGACCAGTTTGTCGGCGACGCCGAGGCCAATCGTATGCGTTCCCGTGCCATGCGGGAACCCTGGAGGCTCGCATGAAACACACCATCTTGTTACTCGCGTTTGCGTCGCTCTTGGCGGCGCAGGGCCAAAAGGCCCCCGCGATGTCGGACCCAAAGTACGGCGACGCCGCCGCGATCCGCGCGCTTCCGCTGGCCAAACTCAATGCGCTTCTCATGGACTCGCAGGCAGGCGAATATGCGAAGGCGAAGGCCTGCCAGCGCCTTGCCACCATCGGCGACCGCACATCGGTGGGCGCGTTGGCCGCGCTTCTTGGCGATGAGCACCTTTCCGTTTACGCGCGCACGGCCTTCGAACAAATTCCTGGCGACGAGGCCGCCGTCGCGCTCCGTACCGCGCTCACGAAGTGGAACGGCAATGCGCTGATTGGGATCATCAACTCGATCGGTGTCCGTCGCGATGCAAAGGCTGTGGATGCGCTTTCGCGCTTGCTGCACTCCTCGGACCCTGGCGTGCCGCAAGCCGCCTCGGCGGCACTGGCGCGCATCCGTCCGCCCCTCTGACGGCATCCGGTTGGCACAAGAAAGTTTCAATTTGGCCCACTGGTACTGGCAAACTACGGCCGTCCTCCTATATGATCCGGCCCGAATCGGATTTGTGTGCCCGGGGCGCAGCCGACACGCACGAGCCGCACAACAGGAGGAGAGATCATGAAGAGACTTCTGGCAATTGGGTTACTCGCCTGCGCGAGTGTGTTTGGCTTTGATTCGGATTTCGATAACGATCCGGACGGAGCCGTCGTTCCCGAACCGGCCACCATCGGGCTTATGGGCGCGGGATTGGCAGCGTTTGGCTTCGCCGCCTGGCGCAAGAACCGTAAGCGCTAGTGTAGACTCCAGCGAGCGGGTGGCACGCCGTTTCGCCCGCTCGTGGAACATGTCCCGCACCATTGCACGCCGCGTTCTCCGCCCGGCGGTCGCCCTGCCACTCGCCGCCGCGGTTTACGTTCTACTCTCCCTGATCACGGCCGCGAAGTCGGCGCCGTTGCCGAACGAAGCCTGGTTTTTCTCTCCTGCGGTCAATCTGCTGCGTAACGGCCACATGGGGACGACGAACCTGGTCGCTCAGGGGACGTGGATGGAAGGGATCGAGCAACACACCTATTGGGTTCCCCCTCTGCACCTCCTGGCGCAGGCCCTGTGGTACGCGCTGACAGGCGCGGGCCTGGCGCAAATGCGCGCCCTGTCGGTTGCCTGGGGCATAGTGGCGCTCGCGGCGACCTATCGCATTGGAGTCAGGCTCACGCTCGGGCGCGGAGCGGCCTTGCTGGCGGTGGCATTGCTCTCGGTGGACTTCCGGTGGGTGCTCACCGGCTCCATGGGACGCATGGACATGATGTGCGCGGCGCTCGGCCTTACCGGTATCGCGGCATACCTGGAGTTGCGTTCGCGCTCGCTCACTCAGGCGACCCTCGCGGGCCATGCACTGGTGGCCGCGAGTTGCCTCACTCATCCCTGCGGCATCGTGCATGGTCTCGCTCTGGTGATACTGACATTCGTCTTGGACCGCCAGCGCCTCAATCCCCGGTTGGCCGCGCTTGCCGCCGCACCCTATTGCGCCGCGCTTGCCGGCTGGGGGCTCTACATTCTCCCAAACCCACAAGGCTTTCTGCGCCAGTTCACCGGCAATATCTCCGGTCTGGCCGCCGAAGCCGGGCGTTCGACGCGTTTCTCCGGCCTCCGTCACCCTCTCGACGCGCTCTTGTCTGAGTTCCACGACCGCTATTTCTCTCAATTCGGGAGCTGGGGTGGCGGCCGCTTCTTCGGCGGACTCCAGATGTATGTTCTGGGCCTTTACGTAGCCTCGATCGTGGCGGCGCTGCTGAACCGCCGGCATCGCATCACACGGCCGGGGCGTGCGCTTGCGGCCTCGGCGGCGGCCGTATTCTGTGTTTTCTGGCTGCTCGATGGAAGTAAGTCGTCGGCGTATCTTCCCCATGTGCTGCCCTGGCTTCTGCTTCTTGCCGGCTTCGGACTTCGCCGCCTGGCGTCCGGACAAACGGGCCTGGTTTCGGGTCTGCTGGCGGTCGCCTTGGCAGGGCAGTTCGCCGCATTTAGCGGCCATGGACAAAAAGACAACTTGCAGAATGAGACTGTTGCCGTGGCCCGGTTCCTGCAAGCGCATGTGCGGCCCGGGGAGTTCGTGAACGGCGGCGCCGAATTCGGTTTCTTCACGCCATCGACGATGGCGCTGGCCGACGATCCGCGCCTGGGCTACCTCACCGGACGCCGCCCGGATTGGATCGTCCGCAGCGGTTGGTACGGCAGTTGGATCGAGGCGGCACGCAGACGCGACCGGGCCTTCGACCGCTATGTGGGACAACTACTGGACCGGGAATCGCGCGAAGTGTTTCACGCCGGACGCGTTAAGGTGTATCGGACCGGGCCACGCTCCGTTCCTGTGCTACATTGAAACTTCCGTTCCGAGCCCGCGTCTATCCTTTACTTGCGCGGATTCGTCGCGCCCGGCAACCTAACGATGTCCGTCCAGATTTTTCTCCTTGGCAAGCTCTCCGGCCTCGAAGAGTTCCTTCTTTCGCCTGCGAACGAAGAGAACGCCGCGGGTGTGCTCGCGGGTCGCGCCCAATGGGCTGCCCTGCTCACCGAAGTTCTGCCGCGAGGCATTCTTGCTGAGTTGGGCCTTTCGCCTCTGCTGCTGGGCACCAGCGGCGGCGGTCAGTTCCTCATCGTTCTTCCGGAAGAATTTCTCGCCCGCGCCGAGGCCTTGCTTGCGGCCGCAAAGGAAGACATCTTCGCCCGCAGCGCGTCGCGGCTTCACCTGGTATGGGCCTGGACCGAGAATCTCGGCGACTGGTCGCTGGTGCGCAAACGCCTCTATTCCGGATTGAACCGCGCGCTCGGCACGCCGCTGGCGGTGCCGCTGCCGGAACTGGGCGTGGAGCAGAACTTCGCCAATTTTTCGGAGTCGTTCCGTGAGGCAGCCTCGGCTTCGTGGTCGCCCAATGAGCCCGGCGCTGTGATCGTGGAGGCGGGGAAATATACCTGGCGCCTGGGCGCCGGACCTGACGACATCCACCTCGCCCGCCACACCGCGCTCAACGAAGCGGGTACGCAGCCGGCCATCCCCGCCGAGTTGGCCGCGCGCGCCGAGGGCAGCGCCCGCTGGGGCGTGCTGCGCGGCGACGTCGACAATTTCGGATTCCGGTTGCGCAATTGCGCCGACGTAGAGGAGTACCTCCGCTTGTCGCGCCTGATGAAGCAGTTCTTCGCGGGTGAAATTGAGCTGGCGTGCACGGCTCTGCCCGAACTGTGGCGCAAAGTCACCATTCTTTATACAGGCGGCGACGATTTTGCCGTTTACGGCTCGTGGGATGCGCTGCTGCGCCTTGCGGGCGAGTTCCACCGCCTCTTTCATCTGTTCGCCGGCGAAAGTCTGAAGCACCTCGACGGACCCGAGGCGAAGACCATCTCCATGGCGCTGGCCCTGGCGCCGGATCGGGATACCCCGTTCCCCTATGTCTACGAGGAAGCAGGCCGTCTGCTCGAAAGCGTGAAGAGCGACGACAAAGATTGTATTCAACTGTTCGGCCGCACCATCGACTGGAAACAGGTGCACCGCGCCGCGGGCCTTCGTGAAGGGCTCATCCGTCTTATCCGCGACTTCCGCGTGCCGCCGGCATTCCTCACCGAATTCACCGGCTTCTATCGTGAGAAGCCGCATGCCGCCGCGCCCGCCGAAGGGCGAACCCCCGGCGGCCGTCCCTGGCGTTATCACCGCCGCATCGGTCTGGCCCTTGGCTCCCGCTCGGGCCGCGAATTCGACAAGCTCCGCCACTCGATCACGCAAGAGTTGATCGGCGGCAGCGCACAACACGTACGACTACGTCCCGCCGGCCGCGTCGCGGTCGAATGGGCCCGTCTCTCCATCGAGGCTGAAACGAATGTCTGATCAGGAATTGGATCTGCAACCCACACCCGCACCCGAGCCGCAAGAGCCGGCTCCACCCGCCGTAGCCGAAGCTCCCGCGCCCCCGCAGGAGTCCGCTCCGGCCGCGGCCGAAACAACGGAAAGCGAACCGCCGCCCGCGGAGACAACGGCTGCCGACGCGCCCGCACCCGAAGCTGCCGCGGCACCCGCCGGCGCACCGGCACAACAAGCTCCCCGAGGCGACCGCCCGCCGCGCGGCGACCGTCCCCCTCGCGGGGACCGGCCTCCCCGCCCCGAGCGTGGACCGCGTCCGGAAGGGCAGCAGGGGCAGCCTCGTGAAGGCGGCCAGAGAGGCGAAGGCGGCCCGAGAGGTCCCCGGCCCGAAGGCCAACGTGGTGACGGCCGCGGCCCGAGGCCCGAGGGCGGTCGCCGCGACGATCGCCGTGGAGGCTTTGCCGGCCGCCCGGAAGGTCCGCTCGAAATCGACATTGAGAAGTTGATCGCCGATCCGCTCTACCTCGACAACGCCGCGCACGCCGTGGTCGCCCGCATGCGCGATCTCGACTCGGGCACGCGCTCGCAATTGCGCCGTTTCTATAATGCCGTCCGCCGCGCCACGCGCACGGCCGACGCCGACCGCCAACACAACTTTGTCATGCTCCGCGCCCGCCTGGCCTACACCATTGCGCGCCATTCGCTTCGTTCGCTCGATCCGCTGGAAAAGCTCCTGCTCACCGTCACGCGCAAGAATGAAGTGCGCGGCTACGAGCGCTTCCGCGATCTCTTCGAAGCGATCATTGCTTACAACGAATAGCCCAGGCCAAGGACACCCACATGAGCGCTCATACCGCACAAACCAATCTGAAACTGATCGGGAAGCTCATCCTCGAAGGCGAGCTCCACTGCGAAACCGGTCTCCACATCGGCGCGGGCAAAGGCTCGCTTGAAATCGGCGGCGCCGATAACCCCGTGATCAAAGACTCTTTCGGGCGGCCCTACGTTCCCGGCAGTTCCCTGCGCGGACGCCTTCGCGCGCTGCTCGAACACGCCGATGGCCTTGTTTCGCCCGAAGAGCTTGTCTACCTGTCGCGACGTCGCGGACAAGAGGTTCGCATCCACCAGAGCGACCGGCCGGACGACGAAATCTGTCTCCTCTTCGGACGCAATCCGGGCCGCATGGACCGCGTCTCCGGTGAAGCGATCGAAGGCTCTCATGCCACGCCCGCGCGCCTCACCGTGTACGACGCGCCGCTCGATCTGGATTCCATCACGACGCAAATGCGCGAGAACCTCGACGATGAGATCACCGAGGTGAAGAGCGAAAACGCCATCGACCGTTTGACTTCGCAAGTAAACCCGCGCACGCTCGAACGCGTGCCCGCGAGCGCGCGCTTCCAGGTCCGCATGGTTGTCGATATTCTGTGCGAAGAGGACAAGGCGCTTGTAGCTCGCCTGGCTGAAGGACTGCGGCTGCTCGAGGACGATTCGCTCGGCGGCGGCGGCTCGCGCGGTTCAGGCCGCGTGCGCTTCGCCAACCTCCGTGCCGTGTGGCGTGGACGCGAATACTATGCCAAAGGCGCGGCGGAGACCGAACTCGCTGCGGCGGCGGGCACGGGCGAGCTACTCGCCCTGACCTCGGACGCGGGTTTCGCCTCGCAGCTCAGCTAACGCGAATCACGCAATGCCGCTCGCTCTGCTCGTTCGCATCACGCCCGCCGGTCCCTGGCGCAACGGCCCTCATACGGGCTCGCGCGATCGTGTGGACCCCGTGTGCCACAGCGACACGCTCTTTGCCGCCCTCACCGGCGCCATGGCCGAACTTTCCGATGTCGGCGAATGGCTCGATGCCACGGTACGCGCTTCGCAGCCGGCCGTGCGTCTCAGCTCGCTGTTCCCGTTCCTTCGCGACGATCTCTACGTTCCGCCACCGAAAACATTGTGGCCGCCGAATGTTTCGGGCCGGTTGCGCGCTTCCGGCGCCCGCTTCGTGCCCGCCCGCGTAGTTTCGCTGCTCGCCTCGGGACAGCCTTTGCGCGAAGACGGTTGGGAAGTGGATGGCATGAGCCAGTGCCTGGTGCCTCGCAGCGGACGTCCCGGCCACTCCGGTCCATTCCGCTATGCATTGCGCACGGGCGCCGCTGTTGACCGGCTCCATGGCGCTGCCGCGCCGCATCAAACCGCGTGCCTTGAATTCGCGCCGAACGCCGGCTACTGGTGCGCGGCAACGTTTGAGTCCGACTCCGCGGCCCAGCAATGGCGCGGCAAAGTGGAAGCCGCGTTTCGCCTGCTGGGCGATACCGGATTGGGCGGGGAACGCTCGCGCGGATGGGGCCGGGCCGCAAACCTGCGGTTTCAGTTCGACGAACTAGCCGCGCTCCTCATGCCGCGCACGCATTCGCTGCCGGCCACTTCAAATAGCTGGTGGTTGCTCTCGCTTTACGACGCCGCGCCCGCTGACTCCATCGACTGGACGGCGGGCAGCTATTCGCTCTCGCCCCGCTCGGGCCGCACCAACACCGGCTCGTTGAAGGCTACTGTCGATCTGATTGCCGAGGGGAGCGTGCTCGCCACACCCGCCGCGCCCCTGGGCAGCGCCGCCGACGTGACCCCCGGCGGCCATCCGCACACGGTCTTCCGCTCCGGCTACGCCGTGGCGCTCGCGCTGCCGGACTTGATTCAGCCTGCCGCGATCGAGATGGTTGCCGCGATTGAGACGATTGCCGCCGTGGAACCGGAGCCGGCGGCGAACGCGGAACTGTCGGAACCGGCCGCAACCCCGGGCGATTCCGTTGCCGCACCGGCCGAGACCGTTCCCGCGCCCGTTCCCGTCCACGCGGAATCCGCCGCCGAGCCCGAGGCGCCCGTTGCCCCCTCGACGGAGGTCTCCAAATGAACTATCGCGTCACTGTACTTACGCCGACTCTCGCCGGTTCGGGCGAAGCACTTTCGCCGATCGATTACATGGTCTGGCGCGACCAGGTGAATGTGTTGGATCAGGCGCGCATCTTCAAACTACTTGCCCGCGGTCCACGCCTGGATAACTACCTGACGCAGATTCGCCGCGCCGACCGGCTCGACTTCGGCTCGTGGGGCGGGTTCGCCCAGAACTACGCTGGACGCCGCATCGCCTTTGAACACGCCTCTGCCGTGGGCCACTGGAACCGGATGCCCACGGACCACCTGTTTATCCCCGAGTTCGCCACCACCACGGGCGGTCCATACCTGCCCGCAAGCGCCCTGAAGGGAGCGCTGCGCACCGCCCTGCTTGCCTCGCGCTGGCAGTCGAAGCACCTGGAAGGGCTCGCCGCCAAGTTCGACGAAGGCACGCTACGGCGCACAGCGGCCGAGGATCTGGAACGGCAAGCCTTTGGCGGACCTAGCCACGACCCGATGCGCGCCCTCGCGCTGTCGGATTCCGCGCCCGCGCCTCGCGAAAGCTTTCAGGTCTATGTCTGGCGCACGGCCAAGCTCGACAATCGTGGCGGCAAGATTTCGTGGGGTTGGAAGGGCGTGAATCGCAATACCGTCGAACCCAACAGGCTATCGGACGCCGCCGCGCGCTTTGCGGAGATGGCGGCGCCCGGCACGAAGTTCACGGGCCGCTGGAACCAGTTGGCGCGAATACGCAGCAATGTGAACGCGCAGACCCTGTGCGCGGCCGCCAACTCCTACTCGCTCACGGCGCTTACGCTCCATGAGAAGTTCGCCTCGGCATGCGGCCTGGCGGGCGTGGTCGCATCCGTGCGCCGCCTCAAGGAAACACTTGCGAGCAACGCGCCGACATCGTGCCTGATCAATTTGGGCTGGGGCGGCGGATTCTTCGGAAAAACCGGCTGGCCGCATCCGGAAGACGCAAACTACCGCAAGCTGCTCGGCGCGCTGCCGCCCTATAGCCGGACCATCTCAAGCGGACTTCCCTTCCCCAAGTCGCGCCGCATCCTCTTCCTAAACGACCAGCCCGCCACCCTGGCCGGCTGGGTGAAGGTGGAAGTAGGGTAGCGGCGGACTTGGTTGACGAACTACGAGTGCGAGCGCATCGACACGAAAAAGTAGAACGTCAGGCAGAGGCTCACAATCAGATAAAAGCCCGCGCGGAAGATGGACGTGAACGCGTACATGCCGCGGATGATGCCAATCAAGGTGCCGAGGAGATCGAAGCCCAGGGACACGGTCAGGAGGGCCATCGCGGCAAGCGCGACGGTGGACGCCATTTT
>CAYUZM010000035.1:5114-15613 GCA_964449665.1 uncultured Solibacteraceae bacterium | reverse complement strand
AAGACCGGGATCGCCGAAAGAGGCGTGGTTGAAGCCGTTGAAGAACTCGGCGCGGAACTGGAGATTGCCCGGCTCACGGCCCGGGAGCGGGATGGCCGTGTTCTTCATAACGGTAAAGTCGAAGTTGTTCACGCCAGGTCCAATAATGATGCCGTTGCCGGAGTTGCCGAAACGGCCGAACGGGTGGTTCACAAAACAAGAAGTGTCAAACCAGCGATCAATCGTGGAGTTGCTGATGTTGCCGTTACATACGCGGTCCGCGCGGTTCGTGTCTTGGCGTCCGACGTTGGTCGAGACCGAAGAGGTGGGCGTCAGCGGGAAACCGGAATGAACGGTGTAGGCGCCCTGCAAAGACCAGCCGCCCACAAAGCCGCCGCCGACACCAGTAAGGCTCGATGCGATGGGCTTCCCTTTGCCGAACGGCAGTTCGTAGATTCCCGAAAGTGTCAGGCGTTGCTTCTGATTGAATTCGAGGACGGCGTATTCGGCGCGTCGATTTCGCGCGTCCTGTTGCCGCGACTGGTCGCCGAACAGCGCGCCACCAATTCCCATCACCTTTGAGTAGGTGTAGGCGCCGAGAATGGAAAGGCCACTCGAGAAGCGCTTGTTCAGTTTGGCGTTGAGCGCGTGATAGTTGGAATTGTCGAGCGCGGCAACCATACTTACGTCGCCGATGTTGGGATTGGGACGGCGGCCGATAACGGGAGTCGGACGGGACGGATCGGCGTCGAGGAACGCCTGGTTCGGCAGATCGCGGCCGGTCAGCTTGTGCGCACCATTACCGACGTAGCCAACTTCCAGCAGCCAGTTGTTGGCGAGTTCGCGTTGAATGCCGAAATTCCATTGGAACGTGTAGTTCGTGCGGAAGTGCGGGTCGAGAGCGAAGACGTTGGTGTTGGCCGAAAGTGAGATTTTGCCGGCCGCGTCACGTACTTGGGTGCGGGGAAAAAGCCTGCCGATGAGATCCGGCACGTTGGGATTGGAGACGATAGTGGTATCCACGATGAACGGCGGGGAGAGTTGAAACGAGGAGAACTCCGAGCCGCGGGGCTGCCCGTAAAAGACTCCGACGCCGGTGCGAATGACGGTCTTCGGCGTAAGCGAATAGGCGAAGCCGATGCGCGGCGCGAAGTTGTTGCGGTCGGGATCGTGCAGGCGCTCGATGTCTTCGTCGAGCTTGAGGAATCGGCCGTTGATGTAATCGAAGCTGGCAAGGTCGCCAAAGCGTTCGTAGTAAGGAGTCTGGTATTCGTAGCGCAAACCGAGGTTGGCGGTCAGCTTGGATGTCAATCGAATTTCGTCCTGGAAATAGAATCCGTAGTAGTAATACTTCAACGTGACCCAACCATTGCTTTCGGCGAATTGTGTAGCGCGGCCGCTATAGGGGAAGCCAAGCATGAGGTCGGCAACGGCGCTACCGGTGCCCGCCGTTCCGGGTTGGTTGGTGAAGCGATTTTCGAAGGTGAGGATGCTGTTCGGGGTTTGCTGCACGCGACCGGCGGGCCGGTAGTAGCGCCCATCCACGCCGAACTTGATGGTGTGCTTTCCGGCGATCCAACTGAAGTCGTCGGCCAACGTATAGACATTGTCCTTTGGCCCGTTGGGATTGAAGGGGCTGGCGCCAATGGTGGTTAATCCGGGAACGACCAATTGCGGAAGACCGTACGCAGTTGTGGACGGCGACAGGTTCAGCAGGCCAAACTCTTCTTGCGTTAGATTGCGGTCGGTCAGCGGAAAACCTCCGTCGATCAAATAGTAGGTCCAGGCCGCACGAAGCTGATTCACTTTGGTCGGCGCGAAGGTGTGCGATTCCTGAATCGTGAAGCTGTGCGCTTTCCCCTTGGAAAGCGAGCCGGTGAAGGGAAGCCCGCTGGGTGTATCGGCATTGCTTTTGCTGTAGGAATAGCGGCCGAACAGCGTGTCCCGCTCACTGATCTGGTGATCGATGCGGGTGTGGTATTGATCCTGGTCGTTGAGCGAGGACGCGCTCGTGACATGGTTGAACGATGCCGAGCCCGGCGTGTTGGGCGTTGGATAATACTTGAGGCTGGAGTTGCCGATCAGGCCGAACCGGCCTTTGGGGACTGCGTTACCTGCGAAGGCTTGGCGCCGGTTGGCCGTGGCGTCGTATGTGAGCGGGTCGAAGATCTGCGGCCCCCCTGCAAAGTTGCCGTCGCGCTGCGCTTGCGTGGGCAGACTTTGGTAAAGGGTAGAAGCGCGACGCGTGCGTAGGCCCTCATAGTTCGCCATAAAGAACGTGCGGTTGCGGAGAACGGGTCCGCTGACGACGCCGCCAAACTGATTGCGGCGCAATGGGTCGACGCGGAGCGCGAAGAAGCTGCGGGCATCCAACTGATCGTTGCGCATGAACTCGAACAGGCTGCCATGGAAGGCGTTCGTGCCAGGCTTGAGCGTCAGATTGATGGCAGAGGGGCTACGTCCGAACTCGGCGGCGAAGTCATTTTGTTGAATCTTGAACTCCTGAATCGCTTCAATCGACGGGCTGAAGGCAGGCTTGCCGCTGGCTTCCATGCGGGTATCGACACCATCGAAATAGAAGCTGATCTGGTTGGCGCGCTGGCCGTTGATCGCGATACCGTTGCTCTGTGAGGTTGTCCCCAGCTCGGTGACGCCTGGCACTAGTTTCGCCAAATCGAGGAAGTTACGGCCGTTGAGGGGCAACTCGACGACTTCGCGCTGGCCTATGACCTGGCCAATCTCGGCGCTGCGCTGTTCGAGCACGGGGGTGGTAGCGACAACCTCCATCTTCGTGGCTGTATCGCCAATTTCGAGCTGGATGTTGTGCGTGACGCCCTGCGAAATTTGCACCTCCAGGCCAGACACCGCATAGGTCTTAAAGCCGGATCCGGCGACTTCAATGCGATACATACCGGGCGCGACCAGCGGGAAGACGTAATTCCCGTCGTCACGCGTCTTTGTCGTCCGGATGGCACCGGTGCCCTCATTGGTGAGGGTGACGTTGGCCGATGCGATCAACGCATGGGTTTGGTCGGTGACTTGTCCGGCGATGCTGCCGGAGGAGACTTGCGCACGCAGCGAAGCGGCGGCGAGAAAAGCGATCAGAGCAATCTGGCTGAAGCGGTGAAACGAATGCATCGAGGCACTCCCCTAACAAGCGTGGTCTTTCCGATAACCTTGCGCCGATTCGATGCCCGACGCAACGGAAAAACAGACACAGGCGTGATGTCTCACGATGCGAGTCACGGCAGAAGCGGCGCGGCGAGAGATTCAGGCAGCACGTGGTCGAGTGCGTAGACGCGATCGACGTTCTCTTTCGTGATCAGTTCGTGCTTGGTGAAGACCGCGGGCGGAACGGGTTGGCGCGCCAGGATATTCCCCGCAAGCCGGAGAACCTCATCGCCGTAGCGCTCAGGGAAGTAGGCGACCGAGCCAACAAGCGGGCTGTCCAGGCGGCGCATTTCCACACGGGCTTCGAGCGTAGCGTTCTGCCCCATGACGGCACACTGGTTTGCACGTCCGCACTCTTCGAAGGCTCGAATGGCGCCCAAGGCCATGGGATCGTTTCCGGCGAGGACCGCGGTGCGAGCGGGTGGCATCTTGCGAAGGCGTTGGCGAACAGTCTCCAGCGTTCTATCCAGAGAACCTTTGCCGTCAATCTCCACCGTTAGCGCGTGGGCGGAATCGGGAAGCACGTCGCGAAGGCCGGCGAGCATTCCACTCACGCGAAGTTTGGCCAGAGGACCGGCGGCGCCTTCTTCAATGAGCATCACGCGCGCGACATGCCCGTTCCAGTGCTTCTTGATCCAGCGTGCGATGGCTTGGCCGCCTATCGCGCCGGCCTTGTAGTTATCGGCGCCGAAGAAGGTTGCGCCGGGATGGGGAACCTCAATGGCGATGACCGGAATTCCGGTTTCGAGGAAGCGAGAGGAGATGACGGGCGCAACGCGCTCGTGGCTTTGGAACTCGATCACAAGGTCGACACCTTCGCGAACGAGCGCCTCCGCGTTGCGCACGGCCGCGCGTGGACTGCGATGACTGGAGACGGTGACCAACTCGGCGCCCGCTTCCGCGGCGGCGCGCTGCACGCTGGCGGTGACGGCTTGCGAGAAGGGCGTGTCGACCCCACGCGTGGCAAAGCCGATGCGAAAACGGCGCCGCGAGGGGACCCTGACGCGGCTCCGCAGGCGGTCGTCACCGACGCGTTCGAGCAATCCCTCATGCTCGAGCGTGCGAACTAGGCGGGATGCGGTGGCTTTGTGTAATGAGGTGCGGGCGGTCAGGTCGCGTAGGCGCAACACCTCGCCTTCATGGCGGAAGGCTTGAAGTAGTTGGCAGGCCCGCTGCACGGACTGCACGAGGTCCAACTGCATTGACATTTTGGGGCCAGCCATTGGCCACCCATAATATTGAAAAGCGCGCCGTGCGCCAAGTCCGCGACGCGCGCAGTTTGTCTCGTATTGCGAGACGGCTTCACGATGGACATGAGAATTCAGGCCGGAATATGTTCGTGGCTCATGACAACGGTGCTTCCGGCATCTCAGCCGGCATAAGAGCGTTCGCTGGAGGCATCGATTGCCGAGGCGGACCCACCGCCGGGTGCCGCGACCGGATGCCACTAAACCGGATGTTCATGGCCATGACCGTCCAGGAATAATTACTCTCGCGTGCTTCCTCCTATGGCGTTGCGCTGGGATAAACATGCCCCGGCTGCGTGTGTGGGTGGTGTCGTTCTTTACGGTACACACATGCTAAGATGGCGCATCTACCGTTGACCGTTTCGAACCAAAGTCTTCAAAAGACAGCAGGCTGGATCCACCTTTGGGCATTGGGTGTAGGCGGCGTGATCTCCGGCAACTTCTTTGGCTGGCAGACGGGGTTGGTGACGGGCGGATTCGGTGGGCTCTTCCTCGCCACTTTGATCATTGCGGCGATGTACGTTTGCCTCGTGTTTTCCATCGCCGAGCTTTCGGCGGCGCTCCCTTCAGCGGGCGGGTTCTATAACTTCACTCGGTCCGCGTTCGGGAAGGACCGGGCGTTTCTCAACGGACTGACCGACGCGATTGAATATGTCACCACACCGGCTGTAATCGTTGCGGGAATCGCCGGATACATGAGGGCGCTGGCTCCTGGCACCGCTGAATGGGTATGGTGGGTCGTCTTTTATTGCGTATTCGTGTTCATCAACGTAAAGGGCGCGGCGCTTACGTTTCGGGTCTCGATGGCGATCACGGCGCTGGCGGCGGCGGTACTGATCTTCTTTTACGTAAGCGCATTACTCACGGGATCGTTTCGATGGAGCAATGCGCTCAATATTCCAGCGGAACCGGGCGGAAGCGCTTTCCTTCCGTACGGCTGGTTCGGCGTATTTTCCGCGCTGCCATACGCGGTGTGGTTCTACTTGGCCATCGAGCAACTGCCGCTTTCGGCCGAGGAGAGCTTCGATGCCGCGCGCGACATGCCGCGGGCGTTCAAGTGGGGGATTGCGTCGCTGCTGTGTTTGTCGCTGGCGACGCTAGTCTTGAATTCCGGCGTGGGTCCGGGGGCCAAGGGCGTTGGCGCGTCGAATTCACCGCTGGAAACTGGCTTCCGGGCCGTGTTTCCCGGCAATATGACCACGGCCGCGCTTTCCCTCATTTCACTCACGGGCCTGATCGCGAGTTTCCATTCGATCATCTATGCATACGGACGCCTGTTGTATTCGCTGAGCCGTTCCGGCTATTTGCCCGCGCCTCTCGGCCACGTGGGGCGATGGCGCACGCCTTCGACGGCGCTTATCGTTGGCGGCGCGCTGGGCCTGGGACGTTGCTTTCTCGCCCAAAGATATTCCACCAGCGTGGGCGCCGCGCTTTTGAACATGGCCGTGTTTGGCGCGTTGCTTTCCTACATTCTGGTGCTGTGGTCGTTCGTGCGGCCGCGCGCGGACTCGCCGCTGCTAAATCGCCCGTACCGCTCGCCGTTGGGGATTCCCGGAGCGCTGACCGGCATTGCCCTAGCGCTTGTGTGTCTTGCGGCGACGTTCGCGGTTCCGTCGTTCCGCCCAGGCGTGGCGGGTACGGCGGCGTTTATCGTGGTCATGCTCGCCTACTATTGGCTGTATCGCCGCCGTCACGTGGAGAAATATGAGCAAAACAGCCGCACACCTGAATCTCTCTGACTTGAAGCGTTTCACCAGGCAGGGCGACATCGATACCATAATCGCCGCCTTCACCGATCATTACGGCCGCCTGATGGGCAAGCGGTTCGACGCGGGATTCTTTCTCGATCATGTAGCGCGGGAAGGCACGCACGCCTGCAACTATCTGCTCACAACCGATGCGGAGATGGAACCGGTACCCGGCTATCGCTTCGCCAACTGGGAACTTGGCTATGGCGACTTTCATCTGCGTCCCGATCTCAAGACTTTGCGGCAGCTGAGTTGGCAGGAGCGCACGGCGTTCGTGCACTGCGACGTCGACCATGTGCCAGTTGCGCCACGCTCGATTCTGCAACGCCAGTTGGAGCGCGCCGCCGCGATGGGTTATCAACCGATGGCCGCATCCGAATTGGAGTACTACGTCTTCCGCGACACCTATCGTGACGCGGCGAAGAAGGACTATCGCGAAATGGAACCCCTCGGATGGTACCTGGAGGATTACAACATTCTGCAAGGCACGCGCGAGGAGTTCTATACGGCGGTCGTGCGCAGGCACCTGAAGGCTTCCGGCATTGCGGTTGAGAATTCCAAAGGCGAGTGGGGGCTGGGACAACACGAGATCAATGTCCGATACGGCCCCATCTTGGAAATGGCCGACGACCACGCTCTGTACAAACAATGTTTGAAAGAGATCGCCGAACAAGTGGGCGTAAGCGTGACGTTCATGGCGAAGCAGGCAGCCGGCCAAGCGGGTTCCGGATGTCACATCCACCTCAGCCTGCGCAAGGGCCCAAAGAACGCGTTTGCGGGGAACAAAAGGATGGGTCCGGTGAGTGGTTCGGATGTATTTCGCTGGTTCCTTGGTGGATGGCTGGCGCATGTGCCGGAGTTCATGGTGTTCTACGCGCCGACGATCAATTCCTACAAACGCTACGAAGATCTCTCGTGGGCGCCAACGCGCCTGGCGTGGAGCCATGACAATCGAACGGCGGGATTTCGCGTCGTGGGAAGCGGCGAATCGCTGCGCATCGAATGCAGGATTCCAGGGGCCGACATCAATCCTTACCTGGCATTTGCGGCGTCGCTGGCGTCGGGGCTCGACGGGATTGCGAGGAAGACGGAGCCGCCACCAGTGTTTGAAGGCGACGTTTATGCGGCGCGCACACTTCCGCGCGTGCCGTATTCGTTGGCCGAAGCGGTGGAACGCTTTGAGAACAGCGAATTTGTAAAAGAGGTCTTGGGAAACGACGTTTCCGCCCACTACGCGCACTTCTATCGCAGCGAGCAGCGCGCCTTCGATCGTGCGGTCACGGATTGGGAGCGCCGCCGCTATTTTGAGAAAATTTGATTTGCAGTCCGAGGAACTGATCATGCGTCTAAAGAACGAAGTTGCGCTTATTACAGGCGCGGGCAGCGGCATCGGCCGCGAGTCCGCGCTACTCTTCGCCGCGGAAGGGGCGGCCGTCGTGGCCGCTGACGTGAATCTCCCGGCAGCGGAATCGGTGGTTGCCAGGATCCTGGCGGCTGGCGGGAAAGCCATCGCCGTGAAGGCCGATGTCTCCAAGGCGGCCGATTGCGAGGCGATGGTCGCCGCCGCGGAAACTACCTACGGCAGGCTGAGCGTGCTTTTCAACAACGCCGGTATCTCTCACGCCGATGACGACGATGCGATGTCGACAACGGAAGCCGTATGGGACCTCACCTTCGCCGTCAACGTGAAGGGTGTTTTCCTGGGCTGCAAATACGGCATACCGGCATTGCAACGCGCCGGTGGCGGTTCGATCATCAACACGGCGTCGTTTGTCGCGATTCTCGGAGCGGCCACTCCGCAGCTTGCCTATACGGCGAGCAAGGGCGCGGTACTTTCGATGACCCGCGAACTCGCCGCGATCCATGCGCGGCAGAATATACGCGTGAATGCGCTGTGTCCCGGCCCGCTGCGCACAGAATTGCTGATGAAGTACCTGAACACGGAGGAGAAAAAGCAGCGGCGCCTGGTGCATATTCCGATGGGGCGCTTCGGTGAGGCGGCTGAGATTGCGAAGGCCGCGCTGTACCTGGCTTCTTCGGAATCGTCGTTCGTTACCGGCTCCGAATTCCTGGTCGATGGGGGCATCACGGCCGCCTACACTACGCCGCTATGAGCATCCAGAAGACTATCTCGCCCGTTGACGGGCGCGTGGTGGCCGAGCGCGAACTGGCCACCGCCGCGCAGATCGACGCCACGCTGACGCGCGCGGCGGAAGCGCAAAGGGACTGGCGTGCAGTCCCGCTGGACGCGCGCATGCGCATTCTCACTCGATTCGTTGAGGTCATGGAAGCGAAGGCGGACGCCATCGGCGAGGAGATTGCCTGGCAGATGGGCCGGCCGGTTCGCTACGCAGCGAACGAAATCCGAAGAGGTTTCGCCGAGCGCGCGCGCTTTATGATTGCAGCCGCGCCGGAAGCCCTGCGCGATGTCGCGATCGCACCCGTTACAGGGTTCACGCGATTCATCCGCCATGAGCCGGTGGGCGTGCTCTTCACCATCGCGCCTTGGAATTACCCTTATCTTTGCGCCGTGAACTCCGTGGTTCCGGCGCTACTGGCGGGCAATGCGGTGGTTCTCAAGCATTCCGCGCAAACACCGTTGTGCGCGGAACGCTTTGCCGAGGGGTTGCGCGAGGCAGGTTTACCCGATGGCGTGTTTCATGCTTTGCACTTGAGCCACGCCGATGTGGAGCGCGTGATCGGTGACGCACGCATCGCGTTTGTCGCCTTCACGGGCTCGGTCGAGGGCGGCCACGCGGTGCAATCGGCCGCGAGCCGGCGCTTCATCGCCACGGGCCTGGAACTGGGCGGCAAGGATCCGGCGTATGTGCGCAATGATGCCGATCTGGCGCACGCGGTGGAAAACCTCGTCGATGGCGCGATGTTCAACTCAGGCCAATCGTGCTGCGGAATTGAACGCATCTACGTTCATCGGGATGTGTTCCACGAGTTCGTCCAGCGCGCCGTGGCGTCGACGCGCACGTATGTGCTGGCAAATCCGCTGGACGCAGCCGCCACGCTGGGACCGATGGTGCGCACGGCAGCTGCGGAGTTTGTGCGGGCACAGATCGCGGATGCATTGGCGCAAGGAGCCACGGCACATATCGATCCTGCGAATTTCGCGATGAATCGCGCAGACACGCCCTATCTTGCGCCGCAAGTGCTGACGGGCGTGAACCATTCGATGCGAGTGATGACCGAGGAGACATTCGGACCCGTGGCGCCGATCATGCCAGTTGCCTCGGACGAAGAGGCGATCGCGCTGATGAACGATTCGCGCTTCGGTCTCACGGCCGCCATTTGGACATCGGATGCGGAAGCCGCGATTCGCATCGGGGACCGCATCGAGACGGGCACGTGGTTCATGAACCGATGCGACTATCTCGATCCCGCGCTGGCTTGGACCGGAGTGAAGGATTCCGGCCGCGGATGTGCGCTCAGCGTGCTCGGGTTCGCACAGTTTACGCGGCCTAAGTCATTCCACCTCCGGACCATCACTTCATGACTCTGGGACTGTTGCAATGCGACCACGTCGACGGGCATAACCGCCACCTCGCCGGCGACTACAACGACATGTTCGCAAACTGGATTCCGGGCGATTGGCGTGTCTACGACCTGACCGCGGGCGAATTCCCCAAACCTGGCGATTGCGATGCTTGGATCGCCACCGGCTCGCATTTCTCGGTCTACGACGACGTGCCGTGGATTCACCAGTTCGCGCGGCTCGTTCGCGAGGTCGACAACGCGGGCGTGCCATTCGTTGGCGTGTGTTTCGGGCACCAGATGATGGCGCACGCTTGTGGTGGCCGCGTCACGAAGAGTTCTCGCGGATGGGGCATCGGGGTGCATGAGTTCCTCGTGCGTGCGCGGGAGCCTTGGATGAGCCCCCCGTTGGATGCCGTCTCATTGCTAATGAGTTGCCAGGACCAGGTTGAGAGATTGCCGCCGGACGGCGTCGTACTCGCTTCAAGCGTTCATTGCCCGGTGGCAATCTATCGTTGCCGCGCCATGCTCGGCATCCAAGGCCATCCCGAATGGCAGCCTCCCTATGCGGAAGCGCTGTTGACCGAAAGGGGCGAGCGAATTGGCGAACAATTGATCGCGTCCGCTCTGGCAACACTCAGGATGCCCCGGCACTCGGCCGAACTCTCGAGTTGGGCGCGAAACTGGATTCAACTGCACGCTAAAATTGAGTCATGATTTCGATAGCGACCGGCCCGCCGAAGTCCGAGGGAGCGACACTTGACCGGCCGCTCGATCATCTCTCCGCCTGTCATCGCCGCATCGAACAGCGTTTGGACACACTAGAGCGCGCGATTCCGGTGCTTTGGGAACGCCGCAACGAGGCTCTACA
>CAYUZM010000035.1:0-5104 GCA_964449665.1 uncultured Solibacteraceae bacterium | reverse complement strand
CCGCCTATTGCCAACCTAGCCGGGTCGATTCGGTGGGCTTCGGGGATGTGATACGAGGCCTTACAGGCGATCCACAACGCATTCGCATTCCTAAATGGCAATGGTGCCTTGCACACCGAGGACGAAGAATCCAGCCTTTTTCCACGGCTGGCGGGAAAGCTCTCGCCAGATCAAGCAGCACTGGTGTCAGCGCTCGAACAAGACCATCGAACGGCACACAAGATCTATGGTGAGTTGCAGGCCGCTGTCGAGCGAATCCAACGCGGCACTGAGCGTGATGCGGCGTTGGAAGCCGAGTACGCAGATATCGTGGGCCGCTTTTGCGCGTTGTACCGGCGCCACATTAAGCAGGAAGATACACAGTTGATCGAGATCAGCCGCACCGTGCTTTCCCAAGACGAATTGGGCGAGATCTCCGCCGAGATGAAAACGCGCCGGGGGCTGTGAAGGCTTCTTAAACTTGCAGAGGCTCGATGCGGGAGATTGCGGAAAGGATGATGCCGAATGCCGTGACGTGCATGAGGCTCACCATGGCAAAGACAGTTTCATAGCCGGCACCGCTATCAAGCAACGAGCCGACTACCAAGCCAAAGACAACGCCTCCCATAGCGCCTCCAAAGCCAACCATTCCGGCTGCGGCGCCCACGCTGGCGCGCGGGAAGAGATCGGTGGGAAGCGTCATCACCAGCGTCGACCACGATTGCTGACCGCAAAAGGCGAGGCTGAAGAGGAATAGCGCAACCTCGACGGGCGACTGCGTAACGAAGAAGATCCAAGGCATGAGCGCGGCGCTCAACCCAAGCGTAATCTTTCGCGCCCGGTTCACGGAAGCTCCGCGCCGGAGTAGGCGGCTCGAAAACCAACCGCCGAGAAGGCTTCCGAATCCCGAAGCCGCGTAAGGAATCCAGGTATAGGCGCCCACCTGCTTCGTATCGAAACCGCGCACGTCGTACAGATACTTTGGCAGCCAGAACAAGTAAAAATACCAGGCCGCGTCGCTCAGAAATTTGGCAAGCCCCAGTCCCCACACTTGCCGTATGCCGAGTAATCGGAGCCACGGCACGCCGCGCTCGACAGCGTCGAGGCGAAGCGGCGTAAAGTAGACCTTCCACCACGCCCAACTCCAAAGCAGACCCGCCGCTCCGGTTATAAAGTACACCCAACGCCATCCCCATAAAGCGATGATGGCCGCAATGGCGGGCGGTGCGATCACCGCACCGACGGCCGTGCCTGCGTTGATCATTCCCATTGCCGTGGAGCGCTGCTGCGGAGTGACCCACTCGGCAACGGCCTTGGTGGCAGCGGGAAATCCTCCCCCTTCGCCCATACCCAGAAGGAACCGGCAGACAGCGAGCCCGATGAACGCCGTCGCGAGTCCGTGGGCGGCGCACGCAGCCGACCATGCAACCATGATCACGCCGAAGCCTGTCTTCGTTCCCCAGGCGTCCATCAGCTTTCCGCCCGCCGCGTACATGACGGCATAGGCGACGAGAAAGGCTGCCTGTAATTGCGAAAACTGAGTATTGGAAACCGGAATGTCCTGCTGGATGGCGGCAATCGCCACGGGAAGTGTCTGACGGTCGAGATAGCTGATGGCGATCGCCGCGGTAATCAACCCGGCGATGCGCCAGCGCTTGTCGAAATTCGTGTCTGGGACCGTTTGTGTTCCTACCAAGCGACCTGCACCAGTGAGACGCCTTGCCGTGGCAACGCGAACTCCAACCGTATCGCGCCATTCTTGGCGGTGACCCACTCAGGTGAGGCGAGCATCTGAAGTTGCCCGGACGCTTCCAGCACAGCGTACTGCCCGGCCGTGGGCTTTTGCGGTGACCCCATGGACTTCCACACCGTGTAGGCGTTGGAGTGGTTCTCGTCGATACGATAGTGCCGCACGAGCGCGCGCTCCACTCCCGCGGGGATACCTGCAAGCGTGAGGGAGACCCTTGCCGGCGGCGCGGTGACGTCGTCATCGTGATAGTTCCAGACCATGGCGCTAATAGTGCGCTCAGTTCGCGTGGCGATGGAATTGATGTCGGCTTTGGCTTTCACACCCGAAGTGACAATCTCACCGGTAGCCAGCGCGCCGCTGGTGTCCGATTTCACGCGGTCACCATGCATGAGTCCGAACATGCGGAACACGTTCAGCACAGGCTTATCGATGCCATTTGTAGCCAGGTCGCGGAAGCCGTCGAAGTACGGTTGGTCCTCGAACTCGAAGGCCCAGGTGACCGCGCCCTCGTAGTTGACGCCGTGCTTAGCGGCAAGATCGTGCTTCCGCGCGAAGGTGGCGGCCGTGTAACTGGAATACATCGTTCCGTTGCGGTAGGCATTCTGCGGGTTGAACCGAACCGAACACGCCGCGCACCCTTCCGGATCGGATTCGCCGATGATGATAGGCAGTTTCTTCAACTCAGGAAATGAAGCGACAATCTCGAAGCCCTTGTCGACGTCGCGCATCTGAAATTCGCTTCCCATCTGGACGTGGCCGTCGACGACCTTGGGGCGGCCCTTGGCGTGGAACGTGATGTAGTCGATAGGCGAACCCGTCTTTCCAGTCGCATAGTTCTTGCCGCGCACA
The DNA here is from genome assembly GCA_964449665.1 of uncultured Solibacteraceae bacterium. Taxonomy (GTDB): domain Bacteria; phylum Acidobacteriota; class Terriglobia; order Bryobacterales; family Bryobacteraceae; genus JAFLBB01. The sequence goes on along the minus strand of CAYUZM010000035.1, from coordinate 2,526 downwards.
ACGTGATCGAGGAACTCGCGGAGAAATTTCGCGGCCTGTTCGCCGCCCGGTCCCGTGCTGGTGGGGCCGCCGACACGAATGGCGGGGAGAGCGCGCTTGATTGCGTCGGCAGTGTAGTCGTAAAGCTTGTGGTATTCCTCGGGCGTTGATTGCCAGTAGGCAATATTGGGTTCGTTCCAAACCTCCCAATACCAAGTGGCGACTTCCTCGCGGCCGTATCGCTCGATGGAGTGCAGGACCCAAGTGTGGATGAGATCGGACCACTTCTTGTAGTCGCGCGGCGGATGCGCCCACCCGGTGTAGATATTGCGGTAGGGCTGCGAAGGGTCCCAATTGTGGCGGTAGGGTTGAGGCTTGCTGGAGAGGGCTTCGGGCATGAATCCGACTTCGATCACGGGTTTCATTTTGCGCTCGATGTAGGTATCGACAATGCGATCCACGATGGTCCAGTCATACTTCGGCTTGCCCGAAGCATCCTCCGTATAGGCGTTCGTGGAACCCCACTTGAGCGCGGCAACACCGTCGCCGCTGGTGAGCATGTTGTGTGCGCGCACTTGGACGACGACGGGGCTCAGACTGGCGAGTTCGCTCAACAGTTTCTTCCCGTCCTTCATATAGGTGTAGTTCGGTTCGTCGTGACCGAAATAGGCCCATACGGGGCGAAGCGGTCCGAGATTGGATGCCGCGTCTACGCGGATGGAAACCGTCTCCTGGCCCAATAGGGACAGGACGCAGAGGTTGAAAAGCAATAGGTATCGCATGATTGACTAGAAGGTGACTTTGACGGTTACCTGCATCTGGCGGGGCGCCGTGGAGGTTGCCGTTACGCGTCCGACGAGCATTTCGCCCCCCGTGCGGACCGTGGTCTTGAAACCGCTTGCCGTTGCCGTGACATCATAGACGCCCGGGTTGAGGGACGGGACGACGTATGCTCCGGAGCCGTCGGTGGTCACACGCTGGGTGACGCCGGTTCCCTTGTTCGTAACCGTAACGGCCGCATTCGGAACGCTCGCCCGGTTGGGATCAAAAACCGTGCTGTTAATGCGGCCGGTCTGTACCTGGCTCCAGGCGGCCGAACACGCGCAGGCGCCGAGCAACCGCGGTGAAAGGCTTCGCGACATAGGAACCCCTTTTCGCCAGTTGGCTCAGTGAATGGTACTACCAATGAAAGCGATTGACAAGGGAATGAATGAAAACTTTTGAAGCCAGTGCAGGTTTCCATGTTAGGATTGGCACTGCCAATGCCTAGAACACGCGCATCCAGCAAGGACGATGTCACGGTCAAGCTGATTGCCGTATTCAAGCAGCTGATCTCCGAAGGTACGCTCGTTCCCGGAAGCCGTCTGCCCGCCGAGCGAGAATTGGCCGTGAGCTTCGGTGTCAGCCGTAACTCGCTGCGCCAGGCGCTGAAAGTTTTGGAGATCATGGGCGTGATCTCCCAGCGGGTCGGAGACGGAACCTATCTCAACACCGGGGCCGAGGCGATTCTGGGCGAACCGATGGAATTCCTGATTCTCCTCGATGGCATTACGTTCCACGAATTGATGGAGGCCCGCCTCATCGTGGAGCCGGAGCTAGCCGCGCAAGCCGCCACACGCGCCTCGAATGAGGATGTGGCCGAGATCCACCGTGAGTTGAAGGCCATGGAGAACGCCGGCGGCGATCACGACCGGCTCGTGGAACACGACTTATTGTTCCATCAAGCGATCTTTCGCGCGGCGGGCAATCGCGTTTGCGGGCTCATGTTCTCGGTCGTTCATCGTTCGTTGCAGAAACTGATTACACTGACATCGACACTGGTCGACGCGGAGCACACGCTGGGATTGCACCATCGCATTCTTACGGCGATTCGTAAGCGCGACCCCGACGAGGCGCGGCGGCGAATGAGCGAGCATTTGCTGGACGCGAAGAAGCTGATCAACAAAGCCACTGACAAGTTCGACCAGGCGAACATCCAGAAACGGATCAGCAAAGTTTCGGCGCGAGGGCGCGGCAATAGCTACAATCGCGCGAATGCGCGCTGACCACCATGCGCGGCATCGGGCGAGGCCGTCACACCCTTCAAGCTACGCGATGCGAACCTCTTGCGACCCTATGTTGACGATTTGAGCAGCCGGTAGCGGCGAATCAGAGCGTTGGTCGAACTGTCGTGTTCGAGCGCTGGCTCCTCGGCGCTGGTGAGTTCGGGAATCATGCGCGCAGCGAGGACCTTGCCCAACTCGACGCCCCACTGATCGAACGGGTTGATGTCCCAGATTGCGCCTTGCGTGAAGACGGAGTGTTCATACAGCGCGACGAGAGCGCCCAGCGTCGACGGCGTCAGTTGGGCCGCGAGGATCATGTTCGATGGCCGGTTGCCTTCGAATACCCGGTGCGGAACAAGCCAGTCTGCCGTTCCCTCGGCCTCAACCTGTTCTCGAGTCTTACCGAAGGCGAGCGCTTCGGCCTGCGCAAATACGTTCGCCAGAAGGATGTCGTGATGTTGTCCCAAGGCATTCATGGGCTTGCCGAAGGCGATGAAGGCGC
>CAYUZM010000034.1:0-15711 GCA_964449665.1 uncultured Solibacteraceae bacterium | reverse complement strand
TGATCAGGAAAGCGAGCATCGCCAACACCGCGCTCAGCCACGCCAGCAGCCGTTCGCGGCCAACCGCGCGCTTCAGACGATCCGTCAGAAGCTCCATCTCCGCCGGCAGCTTGGCGTCCAGGCTCTCCATCGCGCGCCGGATGGCGGGCGCGAGTTGAGCGGGGTTGTTGGCGCGTACCTCGAGGTCGAGCGGAAGTCCGCCAATCGAACCGGGCATCTGTTGCGCGGCCATGAACACCGTGGGCGGTGGCGGCAGGTGAAGACTGCGATATTGGACGCTTTGCACTACCCCAACAATCTCGTACGGCTCCGGGCCCGAGCCTTCCAAACGAACCCACTGACCGATGGCGCTCGCTCCGGGCCAGTGCCTCCGCGCGAAGACATCGTTCACCAGGCACACAGGCTTCCGCTTGTCGGTGTCGCTCCATTGGAAGTCGCGGCCCGTGAGCAGCGGCGTGCCGATCGCCGCGAAATAGCCGGGGCCCGTCACGTTCACGTGTGTGTCCGGCGCGTTGGCGTCCAGCACCGCCGGACCGCCTGAATGCGTGTAGCTGGAGGTCCAACCGCCCCCCGCAACGGGATGCTTCCACACCACGCCCGCGGCTTGCACGCCCGGCAGCCCGGCCACGCGTTCGGTCAGGTGCCGGTAGAAACCGATCATCGCTTCCGGCGAGTAGGCGGCGTCAATCAGATTGAGTTCTACGTGCAGGACGCCCTCGGCGCGGAAGCCGGCTGGCTGGTTCGTCAGGCGGAACAGGGTTTGCACAAGCAGCGCCGCGCCGATCAGCAGGCACGCCGAAATCGCGATCTGCACCGTAACCAGCGCGCGCCCCATCCATCCGGCACGATCGCCCGCGACGCGCGCATGGCCTTGCAACAACGCGGCCGGATCCTGCCGCGAAGCGCGAAGCGCGGGCGCGAGTCCGAACAGCAGCGCCGTCAGCAGGCACGCCGCCGCGGAAAAGGCGATCGTGCGGACGTTCGCTTCGATGTTCAGGCGGATCGGTTCGCCGGGCGCCGAGGAAAACGTCGTGAGCAACTCGATGGTCCACGCGCTCACAAACCAGCCGAGCGCGGCGCCGGCCGCGCACAACAGCAGCGTCTCGGCGAAGTAGCCGCGCAGCAGCCGCCCGCGCGACGCGCCCAGCGACAGGCGCAGCGCGGATTCCGAATTCCGCGCCGTCATCCGCGCGAAGAGCAGATTGGCGAGATTGGCGCATGCCAGCAGCAGTATGAGGCCGGTTGCGCCCAGCAAGACCTTCAGCGGCTGCGAGTACATACGGCGCAGTTGCGAGATGCCCCCGCCGCCGCTCGAAAGGAAGATATTCCGAGTCACGTCCCGGTCGAGGGTGTGAATCCGCGGCCAGATAGTCTTCACCGCGGCGTTCGCCTGTTCCCGCGAAACGCCGTTGGCCAGCCGGGCCATCATGTGGAGAATCTGCCAGCCATGGCTCGTCCGCCACTCGTCGTCGTCGCGGTGGTTCAGCACGCCGTACGTCGTGATGGGCACGTAGAGGTCGGTGGGCGCCCCCACGAACGGGCCCTCGAAATCGGGAGCGGCGATGCCCACGATCGTGAACGGAACACGGTTGAGTTCCACGCGGCGGCCGACCGTGTTCGGGTCCCCGCCAAAACGGCGCTGCCAAAGTTCGTGGCTGATGACGGCGACGCCATTGTCCGAGCCCGGTGCTTCGTCGTCGGGCGAAAGCGTGCGTCCACGGAACGCCGGGACGCCGAGAACTTCGAAAAGGTTTCCGCTGGCCGTGACGGCGATGAGAGATTCGGAAGTGTTGCCGATGACCCCGCGCACCTGTTGGCGCGTGACGGCGAGGACGTCGTCGAAGACCGCCCCAGGCTGCGAGCCGCTCAGTTGCGACTGAATGGAAAGAAAGCTCGGATACGCGAAACTCGGCTCGTCGAAACGCACCAGCCGCCCCGGCTCGCGCACCGGCAGCTCCTGCAGCAGCAGCGCGTCGATCATCTGAAAGATCGCCGTGTTGGCGCCGATCGCCAGCCCCAACATCAGCAGCGCGACAGCCGTAAAGCCCGTGCTGCGGCCCAGTGATCGCATCGCGTATCGGAAGTCCTGCAGCAGCCCCATCGCGCCCCCTCTCTACTTCTCCTGTGAGACCGGCACGTACTCCCGGATGCGTTCGTCTTTCTCGATCGAGCCGTCGCGAATCGTGATCACGCGATGCCCGTAAGAGGCGTTCACCTCGGAGTGCGTCACCTGGATGATCGTTGTGCCCTGCTGGTTCAGCTTGGCGAAGAGCTCCATGATCTCCTTGGCCTGGCCCGAGTGCAGATTGCCCGTGGGCTCGTCGGCCAGGATGATCTCCGGATGCGCCGCCACCGCGCGCGCCACGCCCACCAACTGCTGCTGGCCGCCCGACAATTGCGGAGGATAAAGTCCCTTTTTAGCGACAATCTGAAAACGGTCCAGAATCTCGGCCACCCGCGCCGCGCGCGTGCTCGAATTCATGTTGCGGTACGACAGCGGAAGGTCGATGTTTTCGTACACCGTGAGATCGTCCAACAGGTGGTAGCTCTGAAAAACGAAGCCGATATAACGGCGGTTGAGTTCAATGCGCTGGTTGGGCTTCAGGCGATGCACTTCGTGGTTGAACAGCCGGTATTCGCCGCGCCAGTCGTGATCGAGCATCCCGAGAATGCTCAGCAGCGACGACTTGCCCGCGCCCGACGGCCCCATGATGGTGACGAACTCGCCCGGCCGTATGTCGAGCGTGATGCCACGCAGGATGTAAAAGCGGTTCACGCCCGCATTCACGGACTTTTCGATGTTTTGCAGTTGAATCATGGGTTTGTTGGAAGGAAGCCTACTCGGATCGTAGTACGTCCACCGGGCTGATGGAAAGCGCGCGCGCCGCCGGCCGCCAGCACGCGGCCAGCGTGGCAAGCAAAAGAGCGCCCGCCGCACCCGCGAGCGAGAGCGGATCGGCGGGCTTCACGTCGAACAGAAGCGATTGCAAGAGCCGTCCCAGCGCCAGGAATCCCGCCATCCCGATCAGAAGCCCGGCGGCGGCATAGCGGGCGCCCTGGCCGAGGATCAGCGAACGGATGAGCGCCGGCGTCGCGCCCACGGCCACGCGGATGCCGATCTCCCGCTGGCGCTGCAGCACGGAGTACTGCACTACGCCATACACACCGAGCGCGGCAAGCAGAATCGCCAGCCCGGCAAAGGAGGAGAGCACCAGGCCATGGAACCGCCGCGGGGCCATCCATTCGCCTAGGTCGTGTTCGATCGGCCGCGGCTCGGTGGGCATTACGAAACTCGCCTTGCGAATCTCGCGGCGCACCGCCGCCGCCACGCCGGCGAGTGATCCCGCCGCCGTGCGAATGGCGATGGTCGAGCGGCCCGGGTAGCCGGGTTGAAAAATCTGCCCAGGCGGCTGCGCTTCAATGCCCGAACGCCGCATGTCGGCGACTATGCCGACAATCGTGCGGGGCGAACTGCCGGGCGAGTGGCGGTAGCGCTTTCCGATGGCGTCTTCGCCCGGCCAATAGCGTTTCGCCACCGATTCGGTGACGACGGAATTCCGCTGCGGGCCCGTATAGTCGCGTTCTTCGAGCAGGCGTCCGCGCAGCAGGCGCGCCCCGGCCGCCGCGAAGTAACCGGGCGTCACCTCATCGGCCGTGAGCGGCGCGGCGGGCGCAAGCGGTTTGCCTTCGGGAATCATGCCGTAGTCGGGATTGCGCACCACGAAGAAGTCCGAGATGGCGCCCACGGCGGTCACGCCCGGAATTCCGCGCAGGCTCGCAAACAGCTCGGGCAGACGAATCGCCGGATCCGAATCGCGCGGCCGCTCCACGTCGGCAAGCAGCACGTTCTCGCGCTGCATGCCAAGATCGGCCGAAAGATTGTTCCAGAAGCTTCTCAAAAACAGCCCCGCGCCGCCGAGCAACATCAGCGAAAGCGAAAGCTGCGCCACAATGAGCGCGCCCTGATAGCGCCGCGTGGCCTGCGAAGCCGTGGCGGCGCGGCTTTCGACGCGAACGCCGAAGCCGCGCGCTTGACGGCGGAGGAGAACGTAGGGCAGCAGGTTCGCCAGCAAACAAGCGAGCGCGGCGGCCACAAACGCCGCCAACATCACGTGTGGACGAACAGCCGCTTCATTGAGTCTGGGAATGCTCACGGGCCCGAACGCGGCCGCCATCGCAACCAGCGAATCCGCCAGAGCGTAGCCCAGCGCCAATGCCACGCCCAGCAGCAGCGCCGACTCCGCGAGCGTCAACTGCAACAAACTTCCATGCGTCGCGCCCAGTGAAAGGCGCACGGCGAACTCCTTCCGGCGTTGCTCGGAGCGCACAAGAAGCAGGTTGGCTAGATTGGCCGCCGCGATCAGCAAAACAAAGCCAACCGCGCCCGCCATGAGCCAGAGAAGGTTGGGCAGCGCCGTGCCCGTCGATTGCTCCAGGATCGGAACGAGGTTGACGCCGAAGCCGGCAAAATCGGGATCCGGTACCGGATAGGCGGCCGTCATCTCTGCCGACACGCGCGGCATCTCCCCGCGCGCCCGCTCAAGCGTGATGCCGGGCTTCAGCCGGCCCACGGCGCGGAAGGCGTCGGCGAAGCGGTCGTCGCGCAGACGCGCACCAAAGCGCGAGGCCGTCACCGTGATCCACGCCTGCGCCTCCTTGTTCGGGAACGCAAACCCGGCGGGCATCACCCCGATCACTTGGAACACTTTGTTGTCGATGCGCAGGCTCTGGCCGAGTGGGGAATTCGCGCCGAAACGGCGCGCGGCCAGAGCCTGGCTGATCACGGCGACTGCATCGCCGCGCGCATCCTCTTCGGCGGTGATCGTGCGTCCAATCGCAGGTGGAACGCCCAATACCGGAAAGAGATTGTGAGTAATCAGAGAAACGTGGGAGCTTTCGATTTCACCATTGCGCTCAATGTGAAACCGGATGTCGCGCGAACACGCGGCGATGTCCTCAAACACGCCGCTGCGCGACTTCCAGTCGTGCATGCTCGGAATGCCGCTGCCCTCTTCCCGCACGTTGTGCTTGGGATCGTCGGTCCAGATCATCACCAGCCGGTCCTGGTTCGCGTACGGCAGCGGGCGCAGCAACACCGCATCCACCACGCTGAACACCGCGGTTGTGGCGCCGATGCCGAGCGCGAGCGTCAGCGCGGCTGTGAGCGTGAACGAGCGATCCCGCCACAGACCTCGAGCCGCCTGCCTGAGTGACCAGAACATGAAGACCCTCCGGTGAGCCGCTCCCCCGCGGTCGCGTCTCGGTGATTGACGTGGGTTAGTGCGTTACGCTGTGCGCGCCGGCTCCGGCGCGTTCGTCCACCACTTGGCCGTCAAAGAGATGCACAATGCGGTCGGCCCATTCCGAATAGCGCGGGTCGTGCGTCACCATGCAGATCGTCGCGCCCTGCTGGTGCAGCTCGCGCAGCAGCTCCATCACCTGCTCGCCGTTCTTCGAGTCGAGGTTCCCCGTCGGCTCGTCGGCCAGCAGCACCGAAGGTTCGCCGCCCAGCGCGCGCGCCACGGCCACGCGCTGCTGCTGGCCGCCGGAGAGTTGCGCCGGGTAATGCTTCATGCGGTGCGACATGCCCACCCGCTCCAGCGCCTCCATCGTGCGCTTCTTGCGTTCGGCCCCGCCCATGCCCCGGTACGTCAGCGGAAGCTCCACGTTCTCATACACGGTCAGGTCGCCAATGAGGTTGAACGCCTGGAAGATGAAGCCGATTTCCCGGTGGCGGATGCGCGCCCGCTCAGCAGGCTTCAACGTCTCCACCGGCTTCCCCTTCAGAATGTACTTGCCGTCGGAGGGCGTGTCGAGCAGGCCGATAATGGACAGCAACGTCGACTTCCCGCACCCGGAAGGCCCGGCAATCGAGAGGAACTCGCCGCGGCGAATCTCCATGTGAACGCCGGCCAGGGCATGTGTTTCGACTTCGTCGGTGAGGAACACCTTCTTGACGGCGTCGAGTTGGATCAAACTGTCTCTGGTCTCCATGTCTGAACTCTCCGGGTGATTATTTGAACGCGATGCGGTCTTGGCCATCGACATTGGACATGTCAGACAAGATGACCTGATCGCCGACGTTGAGGCCTTGCACGACCTCGATGGTATTCACGGATGCCTTGCCAAAGCGGACCTGCACGCGATGGGCGCCTTTGCCATCGGGGTCGACGCGGAAGAGGCTCGATAGGCTGTTGGGCTGCCCCGACGCCGGACGCCCCACGTAAACCGCGTTGGGCAGGTGATCGGTCTCGATGTTGCCGTCCACGCTCAAATCGGGACGCGCATAGTCCGGCAGCTTGCCGTCGAGCTTCACGTCAACGGTGACGGTGCCTTCCCGCGCCGCAGGGTCGATGCGCGCCACGTGGCCCGCAATGATGCCATTGCGCGTGTCGATTTCGGCTTTCTGCCCAATCGCCACGACATTCACCTGCGTCTCCGGAATCTTCAACTCCGCCTTGAGCCGTTGCGGCTGCGCGACCTTGGCGATCACCGCGCCGGCGGCCAGCCGCTGGCCAATCTGCACCGGCAGCTCCTGCAGCATGCCCACCACGCCCGCGCGCACTTTGAGGCCTTCCACCTGGCTCTTCTTCAGTTCATACAGCGCCTGAAGCTGCTCGATTCCCGAGCGCGAAACCTGGAGCTGTGCGTCAACCGCTTTGCTGCGCATGGCGATGCGCTCGCGCTCGATGCTGAGCCGGTTGGCCGACTGTTCGGCCTCGGCCTTCACCAGCTTGTAGGTGAGTTCGATGATCAGCTTCTCGCGGTACAGCGTCTCGTCGCGGTCCAGCCTCAGCCGCGCCTGGTTCGCCGCCGCTTCCACCACCGAAAGCTGCGCCTTCATGTCCAGCGTCTCGCTCTGCAGCCGCACCTCAAGGTCGCGGTGCCGAGCCTCGGCCATCTTCACTTGGAATTGCGCGTCCAGCGTCTGCTGCACAAGCTCGGGGTTGGAAAGCGTGACGATCACGTCCTCGGATTTCACCGGCGTGCCGGGGCGAATCAGAATCGTCTCCACGCGCCCGTCGGTCATCGCCGGAACAAACAGCGTGTCTTCGGCCACTAGCGTTCCAATGCCGCGCACCAATAGTTGCATCGGGCCCCGCTTGACCTTATCCGGCCACAGCGTGGACCACTCCACCTGCATCGCGGCCGGTTTCAAACGGCCAAGGCCAAGTGAAACCGCTCCTACAAGCGAAACGAGAACGATGCCCCAGACAATGCGTCGAATGAGGCGTTTGCGGCTAGCTCCTGTGCGTGGTACGTCCAAAAGTATCTCCGGTTGTGACTAGGCACGTCCCCTGCCAAAACAGTACGAACGTGAAATGAAGAAGTTAGGTTCAATTTTGTTCGAAGTTTCTGTTCATCTGCGGGCATGGGTGTACGGAAACGGACACCCGCCCTCCGCGGCGGCCCCTCGCCCATCTCCAAGAGCGGCCCATCGTGCGCGTCTCCCCAACGCGCGTCTCCCCAACGCGCGTCTCCCCAACGCGCGTCTCCCCAACGCGCGACTCCCCAACGCGCTTCCCCTGCAATGCGCCTCCCCCGCGCGACACCGTGTGAAAGGTCTCCGCAAAGAAAGGGCGAATTGCGCAGCCATCACGACCGCCGTCATTGTCGAAGTCCGCAGCCGCCGCGCCCATCACGAAGATCACATCGAGCCACCCATCGCCGGCGCTAAACTGAAAGCATGAAATTCGTCGTGACCATCCAAAAGGACGAAGACGGCGTCTACATCGCCGAATGCCCTTCGATTCCCGGATGCGTGAGCCAGGGTAATACCGAGGCGGAAGCCGAGATCAATATCGCCGGCGCCATCCGCGAATGCCTCGCCGTCCGGGCTGACCTCGGCCTTCCTCTTTCGGTTGCCATTCGAGAGGTCGAAGTCGCGGTCTGATGCCGTCTGTTCCGATCCTGCGGCCCCGCGAAGCCGTTCGCGTCTTCGAACACTTCGGCTGGAAAGTCGCAAGGCAACGCGGCAGCCACATCATTCTCACCAAGCCGGATTCATTGGCCACTCTCTCTGTCCCCGATCATCCCCAGATCGCGCGCGGCACGTTGAGAACCCTGATCGCGAGAGCTGGACTGACTGTGGAGGAGTTCCTGGGTGCGCTACGCTAGGGCACGTCGCTGCTCGTCCGCTCCATTTGTGTCCTGCTCGCCGCTCTCTATCCAAAGGCCTCGAACCTTTCGTTCTGGACGGTGAGCCTCCCGCCACGTGACCGGCGTGGCGTCCATGGGCCAAGAATCCCGCCCGCCGTGTACTGCCCACGACCATAATGCGCCGCATGCGCTACCCTAAATACGACCCGCAAAGAAAGGGCGAAATATGCAACCCTCCCTCGACTTTTCCCTCCTCCCCAACCCGCGCCTCTCCCAGGACGTCGAAACCGCCGTCGCCCGCTTCCGCGAGGCCATGGAGAAACCCTCCTCCCCCATCCGCTTCATCCGCCACCAGCCCGCCCGCGCCGCCGAATTCGTCCCGCTCCCTGACACCACCGCCCCCGCCCTCCGCACCGCCCTCGCCCAACGCGGCATCGAACAGCTCTACTCCCACCAGGCCGAAGCCTTCTCCCGCATCAACGCCGGCGAGAACGTCGTCGTCGTCACCCCCACCGCCTCCGGCAAAACCCTCTGCTACAACCTCCCCATCCTCAACCGCCTCGCCGCCGACCCCGACGCCCGCGCCCTCTACCTCTTCCCCACCAAGGCTCTCGCCGAAGACCAGCTCGCCGAATTCCACGGCATCGTCGAATCCATGGGCTCCGGCATCCGCGCCTTCACCTACGACGGCGACACCCCGCAGGACGCCCGCCGCGCCATCCGCGAACGCGCCAACGTCGTCCTCTCCAACCCCGATATGCTCCATGCCGGCATCCTGCCCCATCACACAAAGTGGGCAAAATGTTTCGAGCGCCTCTCCTACATCGTCATCGACGAGCTCCACTACTATCGCGGCGTCTACGGCTCGCATATGGCCAACGTCCTCCGCCGCCTCCGCCGCATCTGCGAATTTTACGGCTCCCGCCCCCAGTTCATCTGTTCTTCGGCCACCATCGCCAACCCGCGCGAACTCGCCGAAGCGCTCACCGGCGAACAGTTCTCGCTCATCGACAAGAACGGCTCCCCCTCCGGCGAGAAGTACTTCGTCTTCTACAACCCGCCCATCGTCAACCGCCAGCTCGGCATCCGCCGCGGCTATCTCAACGAAACCCGCCGCATCGCCACCGAACTCATGGAGCGCGGCCAGCAAACCCTCGTCTTCGCCAACAACCGCCTCGCCACCGAAGTCCTCGTCACCTATCTGAAGGACGCCGCCGCCAAGCTCCCCATGGGACCCGAATCCGTGCGCGGCTATCGCGGCGGCTATCTCCCCAAAGAGCGCCGCGAAATCGAACGCCGCCTCCGCTCGGGCGACATCCGCGCCGTCGTCTCCACTAACGCCCTCGAACTCGGCATCGACATCGGCTCGCTCGATTGCGTCGTCATGGCCGGCTACCCCGGCACCATCGCCTCCACCTGGCAACGCTCCGGACGCGCCGGCCGCCGCTCCACCACCTCGCTCGCCATCTTGGTCGCGTCCTCGGCGCCGCTCGATCAGTACATCATCGAGAACCCCGATTACTTCTTCAACCGCCCGCCCGAGCACGCCCAAATCAACCCCGACAACCTCGAAATCCTCCTCAGCCACCTCAAGTGCGCCACCTTCGAACTCCCCATCGGCGACAACGAAAAGTTCGGCCCGCACGACACCTCCACGCTCATGCCCTTCCTCGCCGAACTCGGCCTCGTCCACCAATCCGCCAACGCCTGGCATTGGACCTCGGACACCTACCCCGCCGACGCCATCAGCCTCCGCGCCGTCACCAGTGACAACTTCATCGTCATCGACGAAACCGGCGCCCCCCGCGTCATCGCCGAAGTCGCCTTCACCGCCGCCCTCGGCGAACTCCACCCCAAGGCCATCTATCTCCACGAAGCCGTCCAATACCAGGTCGAGCGCCTCGACTACGAAAACCGCAAAGCCTACGTCCGTCGCGTCGAATGCGACTACTTCACCGACGCCATCGACTACACCCAGGTGAAGGAACTCTCGCGCTTCACCGAAGACGACGCCACCACGCCCGGCACTCCGCGCGCCTGCTTCGGCGAAGTCCGCGTCAACCAGCAAATCGTCGGCTTCAAGAAACTGAAGTTCTACACCATGGAGAACATCGGGGCAGGGAATCTGAATCTCCCCGAACAGGAGATGCACACCACCGCCTTCTGGCTCCACTTCCACGCGGACTTCCTCGCCCGCTTCCCCGAATTCTCGCCCACCGAAATCCAAGCCGGACTCGTCGGCCTCGGCAACGCCTTCCGCGCCGTCGCCGCGCTCCTCCTCATGTCCGACCCGCGCGACTTCGGCATCGCCATCACCGAAGGCATCGAAGCCACCGCCGCCGGCCACTCCTACGAACCCAATCTCTTCCTCTACGAAACCTACCCCGGCGGCGTCGGCCTCAGCCAGCCGCTCCATCGCCTTCGCGCGCGACTCTTCCAGATGACCGCCCCCATGATCGCCTCCTGCCCCTGCGAAACCGGTTGCCCCAGTTGCATCGGTCCCATGGGCGAAGTCGGTGAACGAGGCAAAGAAGCCGCCACCGCTCTCCTCGCCGCGCTCTCTCCTGCGCTACCATGACCTCATGCAGCGATTGGTCATCTTGACACTCGCCGCGTCCACCCTTTTTCTCCCCGCGCTCCAAGCGCAATTTTCCGAATTCGCCGTCACCGACGACGGCCGCCTCTACTTCACCACGCCCCTCAGCACCGGCCCCGAAGACATGCGCGGAAAGGTCTACCGCGTCGACTCCAACGGCGTCTCTCTCTACGCCACCGGCGGCGAACCTGCCTTCCACGGACCCAATTTCATCGGCCCCAACGCCGTCGCTCCCTTCACCAGCGGCGATGGCTCCCTCACCGGTTACGGCCGCAACTCGCCCGACTGCAACCCCCGCTGCAGCCCCTTCGCTCTCCCCCGGACGTTCTTTACCATCCACGGCCTCGACGGCTTCGTCAACGTGCCCTACAACACTTTGCAGATCTCGCGAAACGCCCGCTTCCTCCTCGGCTCCACCGCCGACTACCGCCTCCGCCGCATCGAACTCCCCTCGCGCAACACCTACGAGTTCCCCCAATACCTCGTCCCCGTCGGCCGCTTCGGCATCGCCAACTCCGGAGCCGTGCTCCTCCGCGATGGCCGCGACGACTCGCCCCTTCTCTACGCTCCTTTCGGCGAAGAGCCCCGCGCCATCCCCGGCACCGCTGCCGTCCGCACCGGCATCCTCAGCCCAAACGGCGATCGTGTCGTCTACCTCCGCCCCAATGGTTCGCGCTTCGATCTGGTCCTCACCGATCCCCAAGGCTCCTCCCATCGCGTCCTCGCCACCGCTCCCACCGAATCCCTCTTCCAGCCCTCCTTCGCCAACGACGGCACGCTTCTCTTCCTAGCCACCTCCGGCCAACCCCTCAACTCCCCCGGCCAGCCGCAAATCCTCGCCCCCGCCGCCGCCGAACCCCGCCCGCTTCTCCCCCTCGACGCCGGCGCACAAACAGCCATCCTCAGCGGCCACGGCCAAATCGCCTGGTTCACCACCGCCACCGGCAGCCTCCTCCGCGTCCGCACCGCCGACCTCGGCATCGACGAATTCATTCCCGCTTCGCCCAGCCTCGATGCCGCACTCCCCTACTCCGCCGCTCCCGGCTCCGTCATCCGCCTCTTCGGCACCGGACTCTCCGCGCGCACCCGCTTCACGCTCGACGGCCTCCCCCTTCCTGCCTCCGAGTTCACCGGCCAGCGCGCCGCCGTCCAGCTTCCCTGGGAATTTCCGGCCACCCCGGGCGAGCGAACGCTCCTCATCGAAAACCCCGGTACGCCCTTCCACCTCGCCGCGCGCTTCTTTCCCATCCTCGAACCCACCGTCACCTTCGAACGCGGCAACACGCCCTTCGATGTCATTCTCCAAGCCGCCCACCAGGACTTCCGCGGCCTCGTCACCACCGCCGACCCCGCCCGCCCCGGCGAGACCATCCACGTCTTCGTCCGCAACCTCGGCCCCGTCGATCAACCCGTCGCCACCGGCCAGCCCTCGCCCATTGCCCCGCCCGCCCGCGCCCTCGCGCCCATCATCTGCACGCTGCAGGAAATCGGCTCCACCACTCCGCGCACCGATCCCCTCGCCATCCCCTTCGCCGGCCTCTCCGGCGGCTCCATCGGCATCTATCAAATCGACGTCACCATCCCCGCACACTGGACCACGTCCTCCGCCTTCCTCCGCTGCGCCATCGACGTTCCCGGCCTGCCCCGCAGCGATCTCGATCGAATTCACATCGCCGTCACATCCGCCGCGCTACCATAAAGGTATGCAGCGATTGGTCATCTTGACACTCGCCGCGTCCACCCTTTTTCTCCCCGCGCTCCAAGCGCAATTTTCCGAGCTCGCCGTCACCGACGACGGCCGCCTCTACTTCACAACCACTCTCAACACCGGCGGCAACGACCGGCGCTCCAAGGTCTACCAACTCACCCGCGACGGCCTGTCGCTCTACGCCGACGGCGGCGAGTACAGCAATACCACTGCCGGTCCTACCGCATCGTCCCCTCTGGTCAGCGGCGACGGCTCCCTCTCGGGCCACGCCATCTACTATCCCTGCACCGGTAGTTGCATGATCTTCGTCCCCCGCACCACGTTCTTCCTGCGCGGCGGCGGCCCGGAGAGGATCACCGCCGACAACCTGCAGATCTCCCGCAACGGCCGCTTTCTCCTCGGCACCGGCTTCGATGCACCTACCCTCCGCTTCGCGCTCCCGTTTCTCCTCGACCTCTCCTCCCAGGTGCGCCGGACGTTTCCGGATGTGGCCGGCCTTGCCGCTCACCGTCAAGCGGTCGCCAATGACGGTTCCGGCCTCTTCCTCGCCTTCGGCGGCTCACTTGCCATCGCCCCCCTCAATGCTCATCTCCGCAATATCCCCGGCACCGAGGCAGCCGTCTCCGGCATCCTCAGCCCCGACGCCTCCCGCATTGCCTACACGCGGAAATCCGGCGGCGCCTCCGAACTCCTTCTCACCGATTCGCAAGGCTCCGCCCACCAAGTCCTCGCCTCCTCGCCCACGCAGGACTCCTTCCAACCCTCCTTCGCCAACGACGGCACCCTCCTCTACCTCGACTCCTCCGGCCAGCCCGTCCTCCTCGCGCCCGGCGGTGAACCGCGCGCGCTCGCGCCCATCGGCGACGCCGTCCGCACCGCCATCCTCAGCGGCAATGCGCAACTCGCCTGGCTCGCCACCACCAACGGCCGCCTCCTCCGCGTTCGTACCGCGGACTCCGCCATCGACGAGATCATCCCGGAGACGCCCTCCGTCCGCCCCTTTTCCTTCTTCGCCTATCCCGGCTCCGTCATCCGCATGAACGGCTCCGGCCTCTCCGCACAAACGCAATTCTCCGTCGGCGGCACACAACTTCCCATCTCCGAGCTCCGCGGCAACGACATCGCGGTCCAGATTCCCTGGGAGTTCCCCACTCCGCTCGCCACTCTCCCCCTCACCATCCAGGGACCCGGCAGCCCCTTCCGGCAAGCGGCCGACTTCGCCACCACCACCGAGCCCACCATCACCTTCGAAACCGATGTCACCACCCAGACGCAGCAAATCGCTCATCAGGACTTCCGCGGCGTCGTCTCCAGCTCCGACCCCGCACGTCCCGGCGAAACCCTCCACGTCTTCGCGCGCAACCTGGGGCCCGTCGACCTCCCAGTCTCCACCGGCCAGCCCTCGCCCTCATCCCCTCCCGCCCGCGTCACCACGCCGCTTGCCTGCTATCTCCTGCAGCTCGGCGACAAAGATCAGGTCCTCCGCGTGGAAGGCATTCCCGTGCCTTTCGCCGGACTCTCAGGCGGCCTCATCGGCGTGTATCAAATCGACGCCACAATCCCCGATGGCTGGCCCTCCGGCCGCGCCGTTCTTCAATGCCGCATGCCCTCGGGGAATAACTCATTCCGCGGTTCGGCTGCCCAACTCTCCATCGCTCCCTAACCCAAACCATGCAGCGTCTCTTCCTCCTCCTCTCCCTCGCCGTGCCCGCGCTCCACGCACAGTTCGGCGAGTTCGCCGTCACCGACGACGGCCGGCTCTTCTTCACCACCACGCTCCGCACCGGCGCCGAGGACGCCCGCCCCAAGGTCTACCGCGTCACTGGCGACGGCCTCTCCCTCCACGCCACCGGAGGCGATCCCGCCATCGGCCGCACCGCGGGCCAGCCCTTCACCAGCGGCGACGGCTCCATCACCGGCTACGCGCTCAGTTCGCCGTGCCGCACGGGAAGTTGCGGTTTCTTCGCGCTCCCCAGAACGAACTTTGAACTGCAGGGCGCCGAAGTCGCCACCCGCCAGTTCGACACGCTGCAGATCTCTCGCAACGGACGCTTCCTGCTCGGGCTCACGTACGACGCCCGCGCCCACCTGATCGATCTCGCCTCCAACACCACAAGCGAGTTTCCCCAATTCCGCCCCCCGGCTTCGCGCCAGGCCGTCGCCAACTCCGGCGCGTCGCTTTTGCTCACCGTCTACGACGGCCCGCCGCCGGTTCTCTATGTGCCCTTCGGCGAAGATCCACGCCCCATCCCCGGCACCGATCGCGCCCTCTCGGCCTTCCTCAGCCCCAACGGTGACCGCGTCGCCTACGTCCGCGGCGCTCCGGACGGCTTCGAACTCGTCCTCACCGATCCCCAAGGCGCCACCCACCGCGTGCTCACCCGCGCGCCCGATCAAAACGCCTTCCAGCCCTCGTTCGCCAACGACGGCACCCTGCTCTATCTCGATGCTGCCGGCCGTGTTTACCTGCTCGGCCCCGCCGGCGAACCGCGCACATTCAGAATCCTCTCCGGCGTCACGCAAGCCATCCTCAGCGGCAACGGCGAACTGGTCTGGCTCACCTCCGCAACGGGCCAGTTGCTGCGCGTCCGCACGGCCGATGGCGTCCCCGACGAAATCATCCCCGAAACGCCCGTCGCGCAGCAGGGCTCCCTCTTCGCCTTCCCCGGTTCGGTCGTCCGCCTCCACGGCAGCGGTTTCACCACGCGCACCCGTTTCCGGCTCGGCGATCTCGCTCTGCCCATCTCTGAACTCACATCGTCGAGCGCCGCGCTGCAAATCCCCTGGGAATACGACATTGCCAACGGCCCCCGCCAATTGACTCTCCAACAACCGCGCAATCCCTTCGTGCAACTCGTCAGCTTCGCCCCGCTCGATCAGCCCACCATCAGCTTTGAGCGCGATCGCACGGGCACGATCCTGCAAGCCGCCCATCACGACTTCCGTGGCGTCCTCTCCCCAGCCGACCCCGCCCGCCCCGGTGAAACCATCCACCTCTTCGTGCGCAATATGGGACCCGTCGATCAGCCCATTGCCACCGGCGAGCCTTCGCCCACATCGCCACCCGCGCGCGTCACCACGCCGCTTGCCTGCTACCTCTACGAATTCAATTCACCCACGCCGCCGCCCCGCATCGACGGGCTCGTGGTGCCGTTCGCCGGTCTCGCCGGCGGCTCCATCGGCATCTACCAGATCGACGTCACCATCCCCACCAACTGGGCCACGCCCGAAGCGCTGCTCCAGTGCCGCATGGCCGTGCGCGGCGACACCCAGCGCATCCCCATCGCCACCGGCGCGCCCGCTACTT
>CAYUZM010000033.1:9545-15922 GCA_964449665.1 uncultured Solibacteraceae bacterium | reverse complement strand
TACTCCGAAATCACCTGCAAGGCGAGCTTCCACCACACGCCGGCGCTGATCCAACGCGCGCTGGAATCAGTTTCACGCGGCGAGATTCGCGCCTCCGATTTCGTGAATCGCGTGGAACCACTCGTCAACCTTCTCGAAGTGATGCGCTACCCCATGAGCCACAACGGGCACATGAAGACCGCGATTATCCCGTAAGCCGTGCACGGACATCTCGAGCCCGCGCAATTCGTACGCGACGAGGCCGCCATGCAGCGCGTTTGGGCGCGCGAGGAATCACTGGCCTACACGCGCTGGCTTGCGACGCACCACTACGAGAACTTTCACATTGTGAGCTTCCTGCTGCCGAAGCATTTGCATCAGGACTTCTACAACGTCTATTCGTTCTGCCGTTGGGCCGACGATTTGGGCGATGAGATTGGATCGCGCGAAGAGTCGCTGCGCTTACTCAATTGGTGGCGGACGATCACCGTGGACGCGTTCGCGGGCAGGGCGTCGCATCCGGTGTTCGCGGCGCTTTTGCCGACAATTGCGCGCCACTCGCTTCCGCCGCAGCCTTTCTTCGATCTGATCACGGCGTTCGAGCAGGACCAGCGTGTGACCCGGTACGCGAACTGGACCGAGGTGTTCGACTATTGCCGCTATTCGGCCAATCCCGTGGGTCGCCTGGTGTTGTACCTTTGCGGGTATCGCGATGCCGAGCGGCAGCGGTTGAGCGACGCGACTTGCACCGCGCTGCAACTTGCGAACTTTTGGCAGGACGTCTCGGTGGACTGGCGGAAAGACCGCGTTTATCTGCCGCAGGATCTGTTGGCGCGGCATGGGACGTCGGATGCCGACATTGCCGCGGGCATTGCCACGCCTGCCTTTCGCGGCGCGCTGCGCGAGGCGGTCGCCGTCGCACGCGAACGCTTCGATGAGGGTATGCCGCTGGCGCGCATGGTGGATCGGCGATTGTCGCTCGATTTGGAGTTGTTCAGCCGGGGGGGCCTCAAAATTCTCGACAAAATTGAAAACGCGCAATTCGACGTGCTGAGCGCGCGCCCAAGAATCTCCCGCACCGAGCGCGCCGGACTACTTCTGCAAGGACTTCTGCGATGGGCCGTGAACCGGGCCGCGTGAGGCTCGAAGCGTCGTACGAATATTGCCGTGGTTTGGCTCGCGGGTCGAACTTTTACCCGGCGTTCTTTCTGGTGGATGCACCTCGGCGGCGGGCTCTGTGGGCCATCTATGCATTTAATCGCCGCTGCGACGATTTGAGCGACAATGCGGGCGCGAGCCTCGATTCGCTTGCCGGTTGGCGCGCGCAGCTCGAACGTGCGCTTGCGGGAGATGCGGTGGAAGACCCAATCTGGCCCGCTTTCGCGGAGTCCGTGGCCCGCTTCAGCATTCCCCACTCCTGTTTTTACGACATGATCGAAGGAGTTTCTTCCGATCTGCGCGAGTCCACCAAGGCCACCTACGACGATCTCTATCAGTACTGCTACCGCGTGGCGAGCGTGGTCGGCATTTCAGTGGTGTCCATTTTTGGTGCGCACACGGCGGAAGCACACAAACTTGCCGAACAGTGCGGCGTCGCGGTGCAGCTTACGAACATTTTGCGCGACGTTGCCGAAGACAATGCGCTGGGGCGTGTGTATCTACCGCAAGAGGACCGGGATCGCTTCGGTCTAGCGGCCATTGCCGACTCACCCGCAATGCGCGAACTGCTCCGCTTCGAAGCGGGACGCGCGCGCGAGTTGTTCGAGCGGGGACGCGGGTTGCCGGAGCATGTCGTGCGGCGGACACGGCCGTGCCTTCGCGCGATGTTGGGGACGTATCGGACGCTGCTGGATAAGATTGCGGCGCGTGACTACGATGTGTTCACGTCGCGCGTGCGTTTGAGCGGTACGGAGAAGTTACTTACCCTGGCAAAGTCCTTGGCCCGGTAGCTTTACCCGGCAGCCATCGCAAACATGCGCTCGAGGAAGTGCGTGTCGAGTTTGCCGGCCGCAAAGTCCGGATGGGCCAGTATCCGCTGATGCAGTGGGATGCTCGTGTGGATACCTTCGACGACAAACATTTCCAGTGCCCGGCGCATTCGAGCAATGGCTTCGTCACGGTCGCGGCCGTGCGTGATGAGCTTGGCGACGAGCGAATCGTAGTAAGGAGGAATGACACCGTCAGCGTACACCGCGGTATCGACTCGCACGCCGATGCCTCCAGGCAGGTTGAGGGCGGGGGTCTTGGCGGGCGAAGGCGGGAACTTCTCGGGGTGCGCAGCGTTGATGGCGCACTCGATGGCGTGGCCGTTGATCGTGACACCTTTGGGAGCGAGGTCGGGCATGCGCGCGCCCGCGGCAATGAGGATCTGGCTCTTCACCAGGTCCACCCCGGTAATCATCTCCGTTACCGGATGCTCCACCTGAATGCGCGCGTTCACCTCGATGAAGTAGAGCTTCCCTGTCTCGTCCATGAGGAACTCGACCGTTCCCGCATTGGTGTAGCCAACGGCGGCGAGGGCCTTTCGAAGCCGCGCCGACATCTCTTCGCGCAGCTCTGGCGTAACCGCGACCGAAGTCGCCTCTTCGATGAGCTTCTGATGACGGCGTTGAATGGAGCACTCGCGTTCGCCGAATACTTCGACGGTGCCGTGCGTATCGGCCAACACCTGAAACTCGATGTGCCGAGGCGCGCCCACGAACTTTTCGATGTAGACGTCCGGGCAATTGAAGGCGGCACCCGCTTCCTGCTGCGCCTGTACCATCAAGGCAGGCAGTTCATCCGCGCTGCGCACAACACGCATGCCGCGTCCGCCGCCGCCCGCCGACGCTTTCACCAGCACCGGGTAGCCGATCTCTTTGGCCACATCGAGCGCCTCGTCGACCGATTCGAGCACATTGGGAGAACCGGGAAGAATGGGAATCCCGGCCTTCGCCATCGCCGCGCGGGCCTCCTGCTTCAAGCCCATCAACCGCGTCACGTCAGGCGTCGGGCCGATGAACGTGATGCCCGAGGTTTCGCACACTTCGGCAAAGTTCGCGTTCTCGCTGAGGAAGCCGTAGCCGGGATGGATGGCGTCGACATTGGTGATCTCAGCGGCGCTGATGACGGAAGGAATATCGAGGTAACTGCGAGCGCTCTTGGCGGGTCCGATGCAGATGGCCTCGTCGGCGAAGCGCACATGGAGGCTATAGCGATCGGCTTCCGAATAGACGGCAACCGTCTGGATGCCCAACTCTTTGGCCGCGCAGATGACACGCAGTGCAATCTCGCCGCGGTTGGCTACCAATATCTTTCGAAACATTTCTTGAATGCGCCGTCTCCTACACGGGCCGGACGGCGAACAGGGTTTGGCCGTACTCGGTGGGCTGCGCGTTGCTGACGAAGCGCGAGACAATGACGCCCGACACCTCGGATTCAATCTCGTTCATCAGTTTCATCGACTCGATAATGCAGAGTACCTGGCCTGCCTGCACCTGGTCACCCACTTTGACGAATGGCGCGGCATCTGGGCCGGGAGCTTCGTAGAAGGTTCCCACGATCGGCGCCTTCACATAGGTAAGTGATGGGTCTTCACCGGTGGCGGCAAGTGGCGCGGCGGATACAACGGCAGGCGGCGCGGCCGCCATGGCCGGAGTTGCCGCGGGCACGGCGGGGATTACGAACTCGTGCTGCGTGGAGGCTGTCGCGCGGCGGATGCGCACGCGGTCACCGCCCCGCTCCACCTCCAATTCAGCCACACCGCTCTCGTTTGCCAGCTCGATCAGTTGTTTGATTTCTTCAATCGTCATGGATGGTCGAATGTGTCCCTACAATACGCGCAACTGTTTCCCGGTCGGGGTCAACACTTCGCAACCCGTTTCGGTTACCAGGACGGTATCCTCGATACGGATTCCGCCCCAGCCTTCGACATACACGCCCGGTTCGATAGTGATCACCATCCCCGCCCGCAAGACCGTTTTCTCCGACTTGCCGATTCGCGGATGTTCATGGATCTCCAAACCAAGGCCGTGGCCCGTGGAGTGGATAAACAAAGAATCAAGTCCATTTGCTTTCAGCACTCGCCGTGCCGCTTGATCCACCGAGCCCGCCGTGGCCCCGGGCCGCGTTGCGCTAATGGCTTCCTGCTGCGCTTCCAACACCGCGCGATAAAGTTTGGCCGCGCGGCGGCTAGGTTTGCCCGGCAACGCCATGCGAGTCATATCACTCGCATAGCCGTTGGCCTGCGCACCCATGTCTATTAATAGTAGCGCATTCGCTTCAACGGAAACTTCACGCGGATGGGCGTGAGGCAGGGCGGCATGAGGTCCGGAGGCGACAATCGTATCGAAGGCGGGGCATTCGGCGCCCAGCTTTCGCATCTGGTAGTCGAGTTCAGAGGCCAACTCACGTTCAAGCATGGCCGGCTTGAAGCGCTCAAGGGCACGCTCAAAAGCCGCCGAGTTGATCGCAACTGCGCGGCGAATGGCGGAAATTTCGCTTTCCGACTTCACGGCACGCCGTTCCTCAAGTTCGCGGCCCAGTGGGGTGAGCGCCATCTTCTCGCCCAGCGCCGTGCGTAGGTGCGAGTAACCTTCATAGGTTAAGTGCAGGCCTTCGAATCCCACCGACTTCATGCGGCGGCGGCGCGCCGAGGTCCAGACCGCCTTCATGAGGGTGCCAGAGGCCACGGTCTTCTTGTCGGCGTCGGCCTCCTGTTCAATCTGCACAGTGTAGCGCGGGTCCGTAAACAGCTCCGCGCCCGCGCCACTGATCAAAAGCAACGAATTGCTTCCGGTGAAGCCGGTGAGATATCGCACGCTGACCGGCGAGGATATGAGTGCTCCATCGAGCTTGGCCTCTACCAGAGCCTGCTGAAACCAGCGGCGTCGATCGCCGTATTCCGCTTTGGGTATGGTCATCGCTTAGGGCTTCAGCAGCAGTTTGCCCATTGTCTTGCGCGCTTCCAGATCACGATGCGCCTGGGCGGCTTCCGAGAGAGGGTAGCTGTGTTCCAGCGTCAGCGTGACTCGCCCGGCGGCGATCCAGCCCAGCACTTCGCCTGCGCGATGCTCAAGCTCGGCCCGATCGGCACAGTAGTGCGCCAGCGTGGGGCGCGTAAGGAAGAGCGAGCCTTTTTGATTGAGGACTAGCGGTGCGACGGGCGGCACGGCGCCGCTGGCGTTGCCGTAGCTCACCATCATGCCCCGCGGCCGAAGGGAGTCGAGCGATTTTTCAAAAGTGGAAGCGCCCACGGAATCGTATACAACATCGACACCTTTGCCCCCAGTAAGGCGCTTGGCTTCCGCGGCGAAGTCCGCTTCATTGTAAAGAATGACCTCGTCCGCTCCGGCCGCCTTGGCGCGAGCGGCTTTTCCGGCCGTACCCGTCGTGCCGATCACACGCGCGCCACAGATCTTGGCGATTTGCACAAGAAGCAACCCAACGCCGCCCGCGGCCGCGTGCACCAGACAGGTGTCGCCGGGCTTCAAAGCGAATGTGGAACGCGCGAGGTAGTGCGCCGTCATGCCTTGCAGCATCGCGGCTGCGCCCTGCTCAAAGCTCAACGTTTCGGGCAGCGGCACCAGTTGCCAGGCAGGCACGGCGGCGTACTCGGCATAGGATCCCCGGCACATCGCGTAGGCCACACGGTCACCCGCCTTGACGTGGGCCACATCGGGACCGACCGCTTCGACAATACCCGCGCCTTCCATGCCCGGCGTGAAGGGCGATTCGGCCTTATAAAGCCCCGTGCGGAAGTAGACGTCAATGAAGTTGACGCCGATGGCGTGCATGCGTACGAGCGCCTGCCCGCTGGCCAGTTGCGGTATTGCCGCGTCTTCATATTGGAGCGCTTCCGGCCCCCCTGTTTGATGAACCCGAATTGCTTTCATGTTCGTACCCGGCGGCCCAGATGAGCCGTAGCTGCATAGAGTAACAAATACGTGAGCGTCAACGGAAACAACGCCAGGCGCAACAATGTGGCCACGGCGCCGGCGCCGGTAAGGCCCGCGCGATAGAGGAAGAAATGCTGGATAATGCCGAGGTTGGAACGGTCGGCAAAAAAATAGTCGCCATTCTCGTTCAGGACAAAAAGCTTAGCGGGAAGGCGCGCGGCGAGAACCCATTTCCATTTCGTCATGATCGGCTCCCCGGAACAAATCATGCCGCAAATGTCGTAGTGGTTGGCGTCCAGCAGGCGGTAGAGCTGCTTGCGGCCTTCGCGCGTTTCGGCTTCGTCCTCGTAGCGTTCCGCGGTTTTCTTCCAGGTTTCGATCTGCTTCTTCGCCGCTTCGGAAGTTGCGGTGACGCCAAGCTGGTCGGCGGCGGTGCGCAAGGTCGTCTGGCGGATGTTCTTGGCCTGGAAGAAGGCCCACAGGTTCGAGGCCTCGATGTTGTAGCTCATCGCTTCGGTCTGC
>CAYUZM010000033.1:0-9535 GCA_964449665.1 uncultured Solibacteraceae bacterium | reverse complement strand
TTGTGTCCGGTCAAACGATAGACCTGCCCGTAGTCGCCGCGAAACGCTTTTGGCGCGCCGGAGAAACACGTGACCACGTCGAGGCGCATGTTGGGTCCATGCGACTGGTACAGCACGGGCAACAGATCTTCAAGCAGTTGCCTCGAACCGGACTCGATCATCACCACACGGCGGAACGGCGGAATGCGCCGTCGCAAAAAATACCGCACACTTCAAGGTAGCAAGTTGCCGCGCAACTGTTGCCGCGCAACTTGACCCGCAAGCGCCGCTCGATTACGCTAAGTGCCCAAGCACCTTCGTGCCGCATTCTGTCTTCTCGCCTGTTATGCGCAGGCCTTCGCCGTCGATTGGGCCACCATCCCCAAGCTGCCGCATAAAGCGGTACCCAATTGGGCACAGTTGCCCGCGCACTGGAACTTGGGGGAAACCTCGGGCGTTAGCGTGGACGCGCGCGACCACGTATGGGTGTTCAACCGGGGCAAGCACCCCGTGATCGAGTTCGACAAGTCGGGACAATTCATTCAGGCATGGGAAGAGGTGCCCGTAATGGCTTCGCACGGCATCAAAGCCGACCCGGAGGGGAATATCTGGCTCGTCGATGTATTCGGACACTCCGTTCTGAAATTCACGCCCGCCGGGAAACTGCTGATGTTCATCGGCAACGCCGGGCGCACCGCGGGAGACGACAATACCCCGTACGCGTTCAATCGTCCAACAGGCATCGTGTTTCAACCAAACGGGGACTTTCTGGTTTCGGATGGCTACGTCAACTCGCGCGTTGTTTCCTACACCCGCGACGGCGTTTTTCTACGCAAATGGGGCAGCAAGGGCACCGGAGACGGACAGTTCGATATCGCCCACGACGTGGCGCTCGATAAGCAGGGCCGCGTCTACGTGGCTGACCGCACCAACAACCGCATTCAAGTCTTCGACCTCAACGGCAAGTTCCTCGCCAAGTGGACCGATGTTGGCCAGCCGTGGGGGCTCGCGTATGTAGAAAAGGAAAACGCTCTCTACATGGCCGACGGCGAGAACAACCGCATCGTGAAACTGAACACCGAAGGACAAATTCTCGGGCAGCTTTCCTCTTTCGGCAAGGCTCCGGGCAAACTCGACTTCGCGCACCACATCGCCGTCGACAGCGATGGTTCGATCTACGTTGCCGAGATCAAGAACTGGCGCGTGCAAAAGTTTGCGAAGTAGCCGTGGGCTGCCACCTGGCGCCCACTCAGGGCTAAGCTGGAGCGAATGGACATCGCACGCCGGTTTGCCGCACTTTTTGTCATCGCCGCTTTCGACTTGACCGCCCAGGCTCCGCCCGACACTGCCAAGCGCGCCTATGTCACGCGATGCGCCGGTTGCCATGGCGAGGACGGCAAGGGCGGTGGGCATGGCCCTGGATTTCTCGCCGTACGGCGCACGCGCGTGACCACGCGCCAGTCGGTGTATGAACTGATCCGCAATGGGATTCCCGAGGCGGCAATGCCGGCGTTTGCGCTGCCGGCCGCGGAACTGAATCTCATCACCGACTATGTAATGTATCTGAAAGCGCCGGCCGGAGGCGGCCCCACTACGATCGTGGCGGGGGATGCCTCGGCGGGCAAGCGCTTTTTCACGGGCGCGGGCGGGTGTACGAGATGCCACATGGTGCTCGGCGTAGGTGGCGTCCTTGGTCCCGACCTGTCGAACGTTGGGCGGGAACGCGCGCCGGCGCAATTGGAAGAGGCGCTGCGGGGACATGGGACACCACCGCCAACGCGTGGGCGACGCGCGGCAGCCTCCTACCGGCCGGTTTCGGTCGTTCGTTCCAACGGGCAGACTCTGCGGGGCGTCGCGAAGAACGAATCGGCATTCGACCTTCAGCTTCTGGACACCGCCGGAGAACTGCATTTGCTCGACAAGGCTGAACTTTCGCGCATCACACCGGATGCGGCACTGGTTCCGAAGATCACCGCTTCCCCAAGTGAACGGCGCGATCTTGTGGCATACCTCGCCAGACTGAATGCGGGCTCAACGGCGCCGCGGCTGACGGAGGGCAAGCTTGGAAAGGGGGTCACCTTCCGCGAGGTCACGCACCCTGCGGCCGGGTCGTGGCCCTCTTACAACGGCCAGTTGAACGGCAACCGCTTCAGCCCGCTCGACAAGATCAACAAAGCCAACATCGGACAACTTGCTCCCCAATGGATGTTCCCGCTCCCGGGCGCACCCAGGGCGCTGCAGGTGACGCCAGTGGTGGTGGGCGGCGTGATGTATGTGACTTCGGTGAACGAGGCCTTCGCTCTGGACGCTCGCACTGGGCGCGAGATATGGCACTACAGCCGCCCGCGAACGCCTTCGCTTGCCGGTGATGCGGCCAGCGGCATCAACCGTGGCGTGGCGGTGCTCGGCGACCGCGTGTTCCTGGTTACCGACAACGCGCACCTGCTATCGCTGCATCGATCCACCGGGCAGTTGATGTGGGACGTGGAGATGGCGGACCACCGAGAGAATTACGGTGCCACCGGTGCGCCGCTCGTTGTGGGGGACCTCGTCATCTCCGGCATCTCGGGCGGCGACGAAGGCGCAAGAGGGTTTCTCGACGCCTACCGCGCCGCAACGGGAGAACGGGTGTGGCGCTTTTGGACCGTTCCCGCGCCGGGCGAACCAGGAGGCGATTCGTGGTCCGGTGATTCGTGGAAACACGGATGCGGCACGACATGGCTCACCGGGACCTACGATTCAGAGTCACAACTCCTGTATTGGCCTACCGGCAACCCCTGCCCCGACTATGACGGCGACGTGCGCAAAGGCGACAACCTGTACACTTCTTCCGTCGTGGCGCTCGATCCGGCGACGGGTAAACTGCGCTGGCACTTCCAGTTCACGCCCCACGACGTGCATGATTGGGACGCAACCGAAACCCCCATGCTGGTTGATGCGCAGTGGCGCGGCAGGCCGCGCAAACTCTTGCTGCAAGGCAATCGGAATGGCTTCTTCTATGTGCTCGACCGGATAACGGGCGAGTTTCTGCAAGGCACACCGTTTGTGACCAACATCACCTGGGCGAGCGGAATTGGCAGCGACGGGCGGCCCATGCTGCTACCAAACAACGTGCCGACGGCGGAGGGCCAGCGCACGTGTCCATCGGTTGCAGGTGCAACGAATTGGACTTCAACCGCGTTCAACGCAGCGACCGGACTCTACTATCTGTTCACCGACGAATCATGTAGCATCTATTCGCTGGCGACGGAGTCATGGAAAGCAGGGCAGTCGTATTACGGCGGCACCACGCGGCGCTCGCCCACAGACGCAACCGAGAAATCGCTGAAGGCGATCGATATTCATACCGGCAAGACTGCATTCGAAATTCCCAACGTGGGCGGCGGCATTCTGGGCAGCGGCCTCATGGCGACCGCGGGCGGGCTGCTCTTCTATGGCGATGGACAGGGAGCATTTGTCGCCGCCGATTCGTCGACCGGCAAACTACTTTGGCACTTCAACACTTCACAGCAGTGGAAGGCCGGTCCAATGACGTATGAGATCGACGGCACGCAGTTTGTGGCAATCGCGGCGGGAAGCACGATTTTGTCGTTTGGCGTGCGTTGATTACCCTCGCCACCGCACCCCGAGGTCGAGCGTCTTGCGGCAATAGTCGAGACTGCGCTGCATATGTTCCAACTGCTGCACCTTCAGCGACTCCATGTATTTCTCGCGGATGCCGTTGATATCGGCCATCAGGTGCGGCTCGCCGTAGGGCTTGCCACGCCGCGCCAAAGCAAGAAAGCGCCCGAGGTCGCGCGACCGGGCGCGAGGGAACCACTTATCCCAAAACTCTTCCGAGTAAACAGGCAACACAACGGCAGGGCGCGCTGTGATCGGCTTGCAGTAAATGCGCACGTTCGAGGGCACCAACTCCGCCGCGCGCGCCACGATGGCTTTGAAGTCATTCGTGCCTTCGCCAAGCGGCACCCACTGGATCGCGATGCCGTCTGGGTGTTCATAAACAACGGAGTCGCGAAGATGGAACGTCACGGCATAGGGCGCCAGCGTTTCCACCGTCGTCATCGGGTCTTCGGCGACAAAAACAGGATTCCCCGTATCAAGGTAGGAGCCGACAAACTCCTTGCCCGCGGCCTCGATGACCGTACGCGTTTCCCAGGCCTGCAGTTCCTTGTGATTCTCAATGCCGATCTTCAAGCCCGCGTCCATGGCCTGCGAGCGCACTTCCCGCAAAACGCCCACGGTCGTCTCAATATGTTGTTCGAGCGAGCCGGGCGGCATGGCATACCGGTCCGATGCCAGCAGCGCGCGCACCAGCGGCGAGCCCATCGCCTTTGCACGCTCGATGTTCTTGCGCAGGTTGGCAACCGTCTGCGCGCGCTGCTCCGGCGTTCTTGGCCAGATCGTGCCGCCGCCCGTCTCAACCGGCAGATTCATCTCGCGCGACCACGCGCGCACTTCGGCCCAGTGCTTCGGGTTCTGCGCTTCGGGGTCAAGAGAGTCCTGCAGGAAGATCGAGTCGAGCTTCTGCTCGGCGCAATAGTCGAAGAGGCGGCGGTCGTTCCATCGCTGGAAGCGGAGGCAGTAGGTATTGATGCCCAAGGGCCAAGGCTTCGCGGGCGGCGTGCCGGCCAGCGGCGCGGCTAACGGCGCAAGAGACATCGTGGTGCGGAACAGGTCGCGTCGGGTCACGCGATGAGTATATAGCCGCCGCTAGCCCGCCGCGTCGATGTCGTAATCGAAATCGTAGAAGTGCTTCCCACCCGCTTCAATGCGAATGACCATCGTCCCGCTGAGGCCCGTGAGGCCGCCCGTACCGGAATCGGGCACTACCGTGATATCCAGCCTCTGCGCGCCGCGCGACATTGTTCCCGAATGCTGCAAAATAAAGCTTCCCTTGCGGCCGTGCAGAACTCCGGTTACGCGCTCCATCGCGACGTAGCCGGCCGAGCCATTCACGCTAGTCATGGCGCTCAGCATCTCGCCCCTCGAAGCCGCTTCCAGGTCGCCGTAAAGTTGCTTATCGATCGACGTGCGTCCCAGGACAGTGCCCTCCGGAGACGAATCCGAAGACTGCGGCACGAGTTTCACATCGAACGGTCCGGTAGCGCGTGTGGGCATGGCTCTCATCATTATGCGGCGCGCCGGCCGCGGCCGCGTGGATAATTTAGGATGACGGATTAGATCGGAGACTGCGTTTGAGAGCCTTTATTGTCCGCCCGTTCGGCACCAAGCAGGACATTGATTTCGACGCCGTGCACGGCAAACTGATGGCCCCGGCGCTGGAGCTTGCCGATATCACCGGCGACACAACCGCCGAGATTCTGGAAGCCGGCAGCATTCGCGCCGACATGTTTGAGTTGCTGCTGTTGGCCGATCTGGTCATCGCCGACATCTCCATCGATAACGCCAACGTCTACTACGAACTGGGCATCCGCCATGCGTTACGGGCGCGGCGCACGGTGTTGATTCGCGCCGCGGGCATGGCGATCGTGCCCTTCGACCTGCGCACGGATCGCTATCTGGAGTACGACCCAAAGTCGCCGGAGGCGTCGGTCGAACTGTTGCACAAGGCTCTCGATCAGGTGAAGGCGAGCGAACGCGCCGATAGCCCGGTGTTTCAACTATTGCCGGAGTTGCGTGAGCCGGACGTGCTCCGCCTGGCCGCGGTGCCGCGCGAGTTTGCCGAAGAGGTGGCGCGAGCGGTCGCTGAGCGGAGCGAAGGACGCCTGGGTTTGTTGGGGTGGGAAGCCCGCGGGTTCAGTTGGGAGTTGCAAGGGTTGCGCCTGGTCGGGCGTAGCATGTTCGAGCTGCGGGCGTTCGCGGCGGCGCGTCTCGTGTGGGAGCAGGTACGCAGGGCCTACCCCGTTGACGCGGAAGCGAACCTGACGCTGGCAACGATCTATCAACGCCTGAAGGACCTTCCGGCTTCGGACCAGGCAATTGATCGCGTGCTCAACAATGAAATGGCCGGCCGCAAAGACAAAGCCGAGGCCTACTCGCTCCGGGGCAGGAACGAGAAGACGCGGCTGATGAAAGCGGCGGCGGCGCCGAGCGTGATCGAGCGCCAAAAGAAAGCGCTGCGTTCTCCCGCGCTACGGCGTTCCTATGAGAACTACCGCCTGGGCTATCTGCTGGCTTTGAACCATTTCTACTCGGGCTTGAATGCGCTGGCAATGGCCAGCGTCACACTCGAACTGATTAAGCAACAGCCTGAGGTGTGGGCGGAAGCCTTCGAATCCGAGGAGGAGGCCGCGCGGGAACGTCGCAAGTTGGAGGGAGAACGCGACGATCTCTCGGCGGGCGTGTTACTCAGCTTTCAGTCTCGGCGGGAGCAGTTGCCAGAGGGCGAGCGCGACTCGTGGCTGGAGATGGCGGTGGCCGATCATTTCTTTCTGACCACGGACCGTCCGGCGCGGGCGGCGGCGGCCTACCAGCGCGTAATCGGCGATCAGCCGGAGTTTCGTGTGGACAGCGTGCGGCGGCAATTGGAAATGTGCGGCGACGTGGGCATCTTCGTGGGCAGAGTGGAAGAGTGCCTGGCCGTATTCCCTCCGTTGAAGACGCGCGAGCGCCCGCCCAAACGGGTGATCGTATTTACCGGTCACATGGTAGATACTCCGGGCCGGCCCACACCGCGGTTTCCCGCCGGCGCGGCGTATACCGAGCGCGCCGCCCGTGCTCTGCGAGAACAACTGGCCTGCCTGGTGGAGAACGAACCGGACGCCTGCCTGGGAATCGCAGGCGGCGCCTGTGGCGGCGATTTACTTTTCCATGAGGCGTGCGCCGCATTGGGTGTGAGCTCGCGGCTACGCCTGACCTCGCCTCCGGGCCGGTTCTTGGCCCACTCGGTAACTCACGCCGGTCCGGAATGGGAGTCGCGGTTCCGAGAAACCGCCCGGCGTCTGAAAAGCGCCACCGATGTGTTGAGCGAAAACGAGGAACTTCCGGGGTGGCTCGTTCGCAAAGAAGACTACAACATCTGGGCCCGCACCAACGTTTGGATGCTCGAAGAAGCGATGGCGCTGGGCGCCGACGAGGTCCACGTGCTGGCGCTATGGAATGGCGAAACCGGCGGTGGGGCTGGTGGCACGGATCAAGTGGTTGCCTTTGCTCGCGCACAAAGTGTGCCTGTCAGAGTGATCGACCGCAATGCGCTTTTTGGACTGTAGGCGGCGGTATAGCTCCATTTGCAGTATTTATAATTACGCTCCGTTGCATTTGAAACTCTTTTAGGGTAGGCTCGAAAGATAGGCCCACGCAATGCGCGGCGCTTTCCCCGGCTATTGAGGAGTTTTCCTGTCATGTCCAATCTGATGAGTGGTGCCAAGATCCTGCTGGAATGTCTGGCTAGAGAAGGGGTCGACTGCATCTTCGGCTATCCGGGCGGGGTCACGCTTCCGTTCTACGACGCCCTTTATGACAATCCGATCCGGCACGTCTTGGTGCGGCACGAAGAGAACGCCTGTTTCGCCGCCGAAGGCTATGCGCGGGCGACGGGTAAAGTGGGGGTTTGCTGCGCAACGTCCGGACCTGGCGCGACGAATCTGACGACAGGCCTCGTGGACGCGATGATGGACTCCATCCCGATTGTGGCCCTCACCGGCCAGGTCACATCCAAACTGATCGGCAGCGACGCGTCCCAGGAAGCCGATACGTTTGGAATCACCCGTCCGTGCACCAAGCACAATTACCTGGTGAAGAACCTGGCGGAACTGCCGCAGGTCATTCACGAGGCGTTTTATCTGGCAAGTTCCGGGCGCCCCGGTCCCGTGCTGGTCGATATTCCCAAAGACGTCTTCCAGGGGCACTATCAGTATCAGCCGGTGAACTCGATTCATCTGCCGGGCTACAAGATTCACCTGGACGGGCATGCCGGCCAGATCCGTCGCGCCGCGCAGATGATGTGGGAAGCCAAACGCCCCTATGTGTACGGCGGCGGCGGCATCCTCGCCTCGGGCGCCACCAAAGAATTGAAAGAGCTGGTCGAGACGCTCGACGCCCCATGCGTGCTGACCCTCATGGGCTTGGGCGCGCTGCCGTCGTCGCATCCGAACTTTATCTCGATGCCGGGCATGCACGGCAGCTACGCCTCGAACATGGGTATGTACGACTGCGACCTGCTGATCGCCCTCGGCGTGCGCTTCGACGACCGCGTTACGGGCCGGCTTGCCGCCTTCGCGCCCCATGCCAAAGTCATTCACGTCGATATCGACCCCGCCGAAATCGGCAAGAACCGGGCTGCCGATCTCCCCATCGTGGGCGACATCAAGCGCGTCCTCTCGAAGTTGAACAAGAACCTGCAGGAGATGATTCCGACCCATCAGGAGCTGAACGCGCAGAGCCGCCGCGAGTGGTGGTCGCAGATGCGCGCCTGGCAAACAGAGCATCCGCTCGTGCCGGAATTCTCCACCGACGAGATCAAGCCGCAACACCTGATCTCCGAACTGGACCGTCTGGGCGGAGGCAACGCCATTGTGGCCACAGACGTCGGCCAACACCAGATGTGGTCGGCGCAGTTCTTCCGTTTCAACGAGCCCCGGCTTTGGTTGAGCTCGAGCGGCCTCGGTTCGATGGGCTTCGGCATGCCCGCTGCGATTGGCGCGGCGTTTGCGCGCCCGGACAAGACCGTGATCGCGGTGATGGGCGACGGCGGCTTCCAGATGTCGGTGCCCGAGTTGGCGACCATCGCCTCGCACGGCCTTCCTGTGAAGCTGATCGTGATGAACAATGGCTACCTCGGCATGGTCCGCCAGTGGCAGGAGCTGTTCTACAACAACCGGCTCAGCTCGGTAACGCTCGATTGTTTCCCCGATGCCGAAAAGCTGGCCGGGGCCTATGGCTTCAAGGGCAAGACGATCTCGAAACCCCACGAACTGCGCGCCGCGCTCGAAGAGTGCTTCGCCGAACCGGGGCCCTATCTGCTCAATGTGAAGGTGACGCCGTTCGAGAACGTCTATCCAATGGTTCCCGCAGGCGGGGCGATCAACGAAATGGTCCTGGGCCCGGTGAAACCGGTGACGGTGTAAGGGAGAAAGAGCATTCCATGCTGCAAGTGATTTCGATTTTGCTGGAGAACAAGCCGGGGGCGCTCATGCGCGTCACCGGGCTGTTGTCGGCGCGCGGCTACAACATCGAAAGCCTCACCGTCGCCCGTACAACCGACCCTACGCTGTCCCGGATGACCATCGTCGTGGACGTGGACTCGACGCTGCGCAAGCAGGTGATCAAGCAGATGAACAAGCTGATCAACGTGTTGCAGGCAACCGATCTCACCGAAGGCCCCGCCGTCGCGCGCGAATTGGTCTTGATGCGGGTGCGGGCGGCGATGGAATCGCGTGCGTCCATCCTTAAAGAAGCCGAGATCTTCGGCGCGCGCGTAATTGATTCCACGCTGGAAGGCTTCGCGCTGGAAGCGACCGGCGAAGCGGAGAAGCTCGACGAATTGATCGATGTAATGCGCAGCTATGGCGAGATTGAGGTGACGCGGTCGGGCACCGTCGGCGTATCGCTCGAACCACGCAAGCTGCGGCTGTCCTCTCCGGTCGCCACCGGG
>CAYUZM010000032.1:3397-16178 GCA_964449665.1 uncultured Solibacteraceae bacterium | reverse complement strand
ATTTCTGATCGGCACTCTTTAACTCTCACGCATCCCACGTTTCCCACGCGACCCACGTGCCCCACGCGTCCCACGCCTACCGCCCGCGACCGGCGGCCGGTTGGTCGAGCGGATTCAAGCCGTTCCTGGCGAGCGGATCCATCGCCGCAAGATCTGCCCGATAACTGACGGCGGTCGCTGTGGGAAATCCCGATGGAACCTTCTGGCTCACTTTCCCCGTCGCCGCCCACTCCGTCCCCCGCTGCAACGTCACAATGAATCCCACACACCGCATCGCCTCCACATCGTGTCCCAGAATCGTGTGGAACACCCGCCCCTTGCCATAGCTCACCGTCAGCAACGCCGGCTCGTTCTCCCCCGTCCCCCGGTTCGCCGGATCGCTCCACGCCGTCGCCAGCAGATGCACGTTCTCGGCTGGTCCGCGCAGGCTGTCATACAGCTCATCCTCGTGGTGCATCCACTCCGCCGGCAGCCCCTTCGTAATCGCGTGCTTTGCGTCGCGCGTCACCACCACAAACGGCCACCGCTTCCCATGATTTCCCGCCTTGCCCGGCTTGGCGTCCATCACCATCTTGCCGTCGCGAAACCGGATCATCGGGCCGTCCTTCTCCGTCCGGCCTCCCCATCCGCCCACGCCAATCAGCCTGTTGTATTCCAGGTCCATCGGAAACGCATTGTCGGCCGCGTGATAGCTCACATAGCCGCCGCCCTGCGCCACATACTCCACCAGTTTCTTCCGCAACGGCGCGGGCCACGGGTCGCCCGCATAGTCGGAATAGTTCCCCACCACCACTTTGTACTTGCTGAAGTCCGGACTATACCCCGACCAGTCCCCACCCTTCGCAGGCGACGTCGCCACGTCCACCTTGAACTTCCCCGTCTCCTCCAACAGCTTCTTGAGAACCGGAGTCGTCTCCTGCCACTTGTGGTTGTTCTGCCCGTCCACAATCAGAACCGGAATCGGCGCCGCGCTCGCCACGCCCATCGCCACCCCCGCGCCAACCACCATCAGCGCGCCAACCACCCCCCGCGTCCTCGCGGCCACCGCCGAAAACGCCAGTCCCATCCAACCGATTTTCATGAAGACCGCCTCCCTCATAGACATACAGACACACCACGGGTGCGTACGAATCCACCAGGGATAATATCAAATCGAAAGGAGTACGACAGACCTCCCGGTCCGCCGGCCAGATCTGCCGCGCGGCTACCGCTCGGCCAGCTTCAACTCGCGTTCGACCTTCCGCGTCGCGCGCAAACTGATCAGCCCGGCGATCTTCGAAAGAAGATCCGGCACGTTCTCAGGTTCCACCAGCACCGGCTTGGTCTGGCCTTTCACCGGCTCTTGGCTGCTGAAGGTTTGAATCAAAGCCGTCGCCGGTTTGTAGTCCATCATGCGCGCATGCGCAAGCACCTTATACCCGGCTTCGGGCGACTCCATCTGTACGTCGCTCAGAACCAGCTCGTACTGATGAGTGTCCATCTTATCAAGGGCTTCCGCCGCGCTCGCGGCTGCCTCAACACGGTACCCCCCCGCTTCCAAAATGGGCTGCAGGGTCAGGCGCGCGGTAGGGTCGTCGTCGACAACCAACACGCATGCCATCTCCAAAATCTGGGGACGCAAGTATTTGGCGGTCTTGGCCATATCTACTGCCAGTGTACCCGAACTCACGCTGAAAACAAGCGGTCAATGTGGATATTAGCGTCGTTTATCCCTGGTCCGAAGCCCGCTCTAGTACCGCTTTCGCGCCACCGTCACCCCGTCCCGCAAGGGGCTGATCCAAACGTCTAAGTCCTCTCTGGTGAATACTTTGCGGTTGAATTCCACAACCCCGAAATCCTCCGCTACCTGGGGGTTGAGAACCCGCGCATGCCACAATGTGTTATCCGTAAGGAATAGTCCTCCCACCTTAAGCCGGTCCGGCGCCTTTTCCAGCACCGCGGGGTACCCATCCTTATCTACATCGTTGAAAATGAAGTCAAATTCACCCTCAGTTTCGGCCAGTGCGGTCAGTGCATCTCCTACATGAATCGTAATCCGGTCCTCCACCCCCGCCCGCCGGAAATACCCCCGCGCCCGCTCCGCGTTCTCCTCGCTCCCGTCCGAATAGTGCACTTCAGCCCCGTCGCCCGCCGCCCGCGCCAGCCAGATCGTCGAATACCCGGTCGCCGACCCCAGCTCGAGGATCCGCTTCGCCCCCATCGGCCGCACCAGCGACGCCAGCATCGTCGCCACCGCCGGCCCGATAATCGGCACCTTGTGTTCGGCGGCGTAGGCTTCCATCTCGGCCACCACCTCGTCCCGCGCTGGCAGCAGCGAGTGGATGTAGGCTTCAATCTCCGGATTGACGATCATTGCGCAAAGACTCTATCAAAGATCGCGTCCACGTGCCCCAACTGCCGCTCCAGCGAAAAGGCGTGGGCAATCTGCTCCGGCTTCAACAGCGCCGTCACCTCGGGATGCG
This sequence comes from uncultured Solibacteraceae bacterium, assembly GCA_964449665.1. Classification (GTDB taxonomy): domain Bacteria; phylum Acidobacteriota; class Terriglobia; order Bryobacterales; family Bryobacteraceae; genus JAFLBB01. Next base: position 13,716 of record CAYUZM010000032.1, on the reverse strand, counting down.
CCGTCATCGCCTCCTGGAAGTCCCCATCGGTCTCCCAAGCCTTCATCGCCTCGCCCTGCACCACCTTATAGCCGGTCTCGCGCAGCATTCCCGCCGCCGCCAGGTCCAGCAGCAACTGCCCGCTGAACACCAGTCCTTTGGTCAGCTCCAGGTTCTTCCGCATCCGCTCCGGATGCACCCGCATGCCCGCCACCAGCCAGTTCGCCTTCTCCAGCAGGTAGTCGCACAGGATCGTTGAATCGGGCAGAATCACCCGCTCTACCGAGCTGTGCGAGATGTCCCGCTCATGCCACAGCGCGATGTTCTCAAACGCCGCCTGCGCATTGCCCCGCACCACGCGCGCCAGGCCGCAGATCTGCTCGCACACCACCGGGTTCTTCTTGTGCGGCATCGCCGAGCTGCCCTTCTGGCCCACCGAAAATGGCTCCTCGGCCTCGCGCACTTCGGTCCTTTGCAGGTGCCGCACCTCCAGCGCGATCTTCTCCAAGGTCGCCGTCACCAACGCCAGCGCGCACACATACGCCGCATGCCGGTCGCGCGCCACCACCTGCGACGTGATTGCCGCCGGAAGCAAGCCCAGCTTGGCGCATATCGCCTCTTCGGCCTTGGGCGAGATGTGCCCGAACGTGCCCACCGCGCCCGACATCTTGCCCACGCGCAGGTCTTCGGCCGCCTCGAACAGCCGCTTGCGGTTGCGCCGCAACTCGTCCCACCACAACGCGATCTTCAAGCCAAACGTGATCGGCTCGGCCTGAATCCCATGCGTACGCCCGATCTGCGGCGTATGCCGGAACTCCTCGGCCCGCGCCTGCAACGTCCCAAGCAGCTTGTCCACGCCTTCGAGCAACAACGCCGAGGCCTGCTTTAACTGCAGCGCCTGCGCCGTGTCCACCACGTCGTTCGACGTCAACCCATAGTGCAGCCAGCGGCTCGCCTCCGCCGCCCCCGCCGCCGCCATCTTCTCGGACACGGCCGTCGTGAACGCGATCACATCGTGCCGCACTTCGCGCTCGATCTCGAAGATGCGCGCCACGTCGAACGCCGCATGCGCCCTCAGCTTCTGCGCCGCTTCAACTGGAACCTCGCCCGTTTCGGCCAGCGCTTCCGAGGCCGCCAGCTCCACCTCCAGCCAGGCCGCGTACTTGTTCTCATCGCTCCAAATGCGGCCCATGGCCTTGCGTGTGTATCGTGCAATCATGTCTAAAAACTAAAAACCTCGCTCTGTTTTCGCGGCTCCACCACCGTCAATCGCGTGCGCATCGCGCGCCGCGCAATCGCTGTCTGCGCCACGAGCCGCGCAATCTCCGGATGGTTGTTCTGTTCGCTCAAATGCCCCAGCACCAGCGTGCCCACGCGCGCGTCGAAGGACTCCAGCAGATAGTCCGCTGCCGCATCGTTCGACAGATGCCCGCGCCGCCCCATCACGCGCTGCTTCAGCGACCACGGATACGGCCCCACCTTCAACATCTCCAGATCGTGATTCGATTCCAGCACCACCAGCTCGCATCCATCGAGGTGATAGCGCACGTTCTCCGGAACGTAGCCCAGGTCCATCGCCAGCCCGATTTTCATCGAAGCGCCCGCCACCGTGAAGCCGCAGGCGTCCACGGCATCGTGCGGAACCGAGAAGCTCTGCACATGAAAGTCGCCCACCGCGAACGCCGAGCCCGCCGCGAACGTGCGCACCTGCGCCGCTCCGCGCTTCTTCGATTCCGCCTCGCTCCAATCGATCTGCCGCGCCGTCAACTCGCTCACAAACACCGGCACGCCCAGCCTCTTGAGCAACACCGGCAGCCCGCACACATGGTCGCTATGCTCGTGCGTGACCAATATGGCGTCGATGTCCTCGATGCGCTCGCCGATGGCCTCCAGCCGCAACGCCGTCTCCTTGGCGCTCAGCCCGGCGTCGATGAGAATGCGCGTGGAACCCGCTCCGACGAACGTGCAATTGCCCGAACTGCTGGTGGCCAGAACGCAAACCTTCAGGATGAAAACCTCCACCGGTGCATTAACATTCGAGTGTAACAAAGTCGTTCTCCGGCGGGAACCACCGCGGCACCGTTGAATGCCGCCGCGCACTCCCGCACACCACCGCGCACTCCCGCACACCACCGCGCACTCCCGCACACCGCCGCGCACTCCCGCGCACCGGCCGCGCACTCCCGCGCACAGCCGCGCACGCCCGCGCACAGCCGCGCCCGCCCAAAGACGATTGATGCCGGTTGATCCCCGCGCGCCCCCGATGTCGCGTCCGGATGAAGGAGACCTTCATCATCGATGGCATTCACCCCCGATAGCCTGCCTGCCACCGTGCGGGACGCATATCACACGATGGGAGTAGTCGGCTGGGTCGGTGTCGTGCAGACGGCGGTCCAGGCCGGCATCCGCGATGTGGACCGTTTGGCCAGCATCGTGTTCTATCTCCATCACCCCGAGAGAAACGGCAAGCAGATCGCCTCCTACGAGTCGGGCGCGATCAAGGAGTGGAAGGCCTTCCGCAAGCTGATTGTGGCCATGGTTCCGCACGCGACCATTCCCGCTCCGGAGACCACCGAGCCGGTGGGCGGCACTGTGGACTGGAATGTCGATCCCGTCGAAGCCTGGAAGATTCAGAAAGCCTGGGGCAGGGAACTGGCCGATTGGGCCATGATCGCGCCGGTGGGCACCGAGGCGGCCGAGTTCTCGCCGCCGTCGTCCATGCGCGATCACTACAAGACAGTGTTTGCCTGGAAGTCGTCCAATCCGAACATCACCTGCATCGCCAATCCGAAGCAGCGGCTTCAGATTCTCGCCATGCTGCGCGACGACAAGGCGTATTGGGACTGGCGCACGGACGGCAGCCACGTGGGATCCATTTCGCTCAGCACGGCCGCGGCGACGGCGATTCGCGACTATCGCGACTACATCGTGAACCGTAAAATGTGCCCGCGCGCGGCCTATCTGCGGCTGCTCGACGTGAACAAAGACGTGATCTTCCAGATGTTCCTCGGCCTGTTCCAGCTTCTCGGGCCGAAGGGCGTTCCGACGGCCCACGCCGTCGGCTCGGAGGCGATCGCCAACACGATTGGCGAGCTGATCAAGGCCGTTACGGCAAAGGAGTAATCTGTATGCCTTGCGGATTGGGAACTGAGGCGTGAAGTGAACGGAAAGTCGACGCTGGCCGTTTCGGTCGCGGTTTCATTGATCGCGGCCGCGGTGACCTACGTCTCCCTGCAGCCCACGCCGCCCGATCCACGCGTGCGGCAGATCGCCGTGCATGCGGCGGACAATCGTGCGGCCGCGGCGCTGGCCGATGGCCGCGTCTACACATGGCCGCTCGCCGGAAACGCCGCGCCAGTATCGCATCTCGTCTCGCCGGGCGGTATCAACGACCTCGAGTTTTCGCCCAACGGCAGCCGTCTTGGCGTGGCCGCAAGCAACCTCGCGCTTGCCACATGGGACCGCAAAACCGTGCCCGAGTACCTTCGCGACGACAGCGACCACTACGGCGCCGCGCGGTTCGACGTGGCCGGAAAGCGCCTGGCGACGGTCTCCGGCAGAAGCCAGTTGCTCATCATCGAGATCGCCAGTGAAAGCGCGGCGTCGATGTGTTGTTCGAGCATCGAAGGCGACGTGCGCTGGTTGCCGGGGGATGACCTGATCGCCAGCGCCGGCCACTGGCCCACAGTGTGGGATGCCGCCACGGGCAAGGTCGTCGCGCGCCTCACGCGCGAACGGGAGTTCATGACATTCGTACCGATCGTGGTGCTGGCGCCTCGCGACGAAGTGCTCATGGGCAGCCAGGACGGCGGCATTCGGGCGTGGAGTATGAACGACTACAAGCCCACCGCGTCTTCGCCGCGCACGCCCGACTGGGTGGAGACCATGGCCCTGCGTCCCGGCACGGAGTGGATCGCCTACGCCCAGCGCGGCAAGCATGTCCGCTGGTGGGACCGCGCGACCAACCAACGCCGTGAATGGCCGCAGGTACGCACGGAGAGCAACCTTGCGTTCACGCCCGCGGGGAGACTGCTCACGGGCACCGTGGACGGCAGAGTGCAGGAGTGGGATGCCGATTCCGGCGAGCGCACGCGCGAATGGAATCTACTCGGGAACCCAGGTGTGCAGTGACTCTTCGGCCGCCTGCAGCGTCCGGTCAAAGCGGACCACGCTCCCCGACTTGAGTCCAATGAGGTAGTCCTCATGCGAACGCGGTTCCACGAGCAGGCCCGGCTCGACATGCTGCGTATCAAAGTAGGAGCAGCGCGCATCGCACGGCTTGTATGGCTTCAACTCCGCGACGTCGAAACCCTTGTCGAGGTGCAGCGGACGCCCGCGCCCGTAGTCGTAGAGGCGGTAGGTGATATCGGAAACCTGCTGCACCTCGGCCACGACCAAACCTTCCCCCATGGCGTGCACCGTGCCCGCCGGAATCATGTACGTATCGCCCTGACGCACCTCGCGCCAGTCCAGCAGATTCATGATGGAGCCATCCAGCGCGGCGGCGCGCGCAGCCTCCGGCGTGATCACCTCGCGGAAACCGAGTGCGATCTTGGCGCCCTGCTCGGCGCGCACGATGTACCACATCTCCGTCTTGCCGTTGCAGCCTTCGTTCGCTTTCGCATACTCGTCGGCCGGGTGCACTTGCACGGAGAGCTTCTGGGTGGGAAAGAGAAACTTGATCAGCAGCGATTCGCCTTCAAACCACACCTCGCCGTAGGGATCACCTCCGGCCGGAAGCGGCGGCGGAGAAGGGAACCAGGGGGCCAGGCTCGCCGCCCCCCAAGGGCGTTGCACAAACTTCGGCGCAAGCGGCGTCATGCGGCCGGGCCGGGCTTGCCTTGGACGAAGTCGTCAATGCGCTGCAGGCCGCGTTCGATCTCATGCATTGAAGTCGCGTAGGAGATACGCACGTGCGCATCGGTGCCGAACGCTTCGCCGGGCACCAGCGCCACGTGGGCTTTGGTGAGCAACTGCGTGGCGAGGTCGAGCGTGGAGGCGATGCCAAGGTTCTTCATCGCCTGTCCGAAATTCGGATAGATGTAGAAGGCGCCCATCGGCTCCTGGCAGGTGACGCCGGGAATCTTGCGCACGCGGTCGACAATGTAGCGGCGGCGGCGGGCATATTCGGCCAGCATTTCGCCGACGGCTTCCTGCGGCCCGTTCAGGGCTTCCACGGCGGCCTTCTGCGCAATCGACGTCGGGTTTGACGTCATGTGGCTTTGCAGCTTCACGATGCCGTCGATCACCGGCTTGGGCGCAAGGCCGAAGCCCACGCGCCAGCCCGTCATCGCATAGGTCTTCGAAAGCGAGCCGGCGACGATGACCGTCTCCTTCATGCCTTCAAACGCCGCCGCCGAATAGGGTTCGCGGCCATAGACGAAGCGGCAGTAGCACTCGTCGGTCATGATGAGCACACCCTTCGACTTGGCGAGCTTGCAGATCTTCTCGAACTCCTCGCGCCCGAGCACGTTGCCCGACGGATTCGACGGCGAGTTGATGATGATCAGCTTCGTGCGCGGCGTCATGGCCTTCTCGATGGCCGCGGCCGAGATGGCAAAGCCCGCCTGCTCGTCGGTCTGCACGAAGACGCACTTGGCGCCCGCGTAGTTCACCACGTCCTGATAGGTGACCCAGAACGGCACCGGAATGATGCATTCGTCGCCGGGGTTGAGCAGCACCTGCGTCAACTCGAAGATCACGTGCTTGCCGCCCACGGTCACCACGCACTCGGCGGGCGCGTAGGCGGTTCCATAGTCCTTTGCATGGCGCTCGCAGATTGCCTTCTTCAGGTCGATGATGCCGCTGGTGTCGGTGTATTTGGTGAAGTTGGCGTCGAGCGCCGCGACGGCGGCGCGCTTGATGTTGTCCGGCGTCGGGAAGTCCGGCTCTCCGGCGCCGAAGTCGACCACGTCGACTCCTTCGCGCTTCAGGCGGCCGGCTTCCGAGCTGACCTTCACGGTGGAAGAAACGCTGATCGTGGACAAGCGTTCGGAAAGGGGATTGGCGTTGGCAGACATAGAATTTACTTGCGGACCGCGGCGGCGCCCAGCAGGCGCGCGCGGAGCCTTTCTTCGACATTGGGCGGAACCATGTCGCTGACATTGCCGCCCAGGCGGAGGACTTCCTTCACCAGGCGCGAGCTGAGAAAGCTGTACGATTCGCCGGCCATCAGGAAGACGGTTTCAATCTTGGGGTTCAGACGGCGGTTCATGAGCGCCATCTGCAGTTCGTATTCGTAGTCGGAAACGGCGCGGATGCCGCGCAGCAGCAGGGTGGCTCCGCGCGCGGCGGCGTATTCCACAAGCAGGCCGTCGAAGCTGTCGACCTCGACGTTGGAAAAGCGCGCCGTGGATTCGCGCAGCATCTCCGTGCGCTCGGCCACGCTGAACAGCGGGTGTTTCGACTCGTTGGCGAGTACGGAAACAATGAGCTTATCCACCAGATGCGAGCCGCGCTCGATCAGATCGAGATGGCCGCTGGTGATGGGATCGAACGTACCTGGGTAGATTCCGGTCACTGTGTATGGCGGTGCCCTTCGCCGTTGAAAGGGAGCTTCATTATTTTAGCAGGGCGCGGGCAGGGCTTCGCGGTATGGTAGGGTCTGGTTCCTCCCCATGCCTCTGGAATTTCCCTGGACAATGCTGGCGCTCGCGCTGCTGTTGCCTGCCGCGGGATTGGTGTTGATGCTGCGCGCACGGAAGCGCGTCCAGAACTCGGCTCCGCCGGAGGCGATCGTGGTGCTGCTGCGTGAGCCTGCGGTGATCGAGCCGCGCGAGATGGCCGATGCGTTCAGCCGCGCGGCCGGATGTGAGGTGAAGGTGGCCGGCCCCATTCCCCAACGGCGGCCGTCCGACAAGCTCCCGGCGGGCGACTGGTTGTGGGGCGAGGCGCCGCATTTCCTCGTGCAGATTGGCACGACGCTGTTTCTGATGAACCTGCTCGAAGCGCGCTACATCAGCGATCCCGATGCGCCGCCGTGGAGCCTCGCGCCGGGCGAGGTTCGCGATGCGGTGGCCGCGCACACGGCTTGGCTGTCGGCCGAGATTCTGCATCCCGAGTCGGTGTCGCTCGAAAACTACCGCATCGTGGGCCGCGTGCTGGCGAACTTCAAGGGTGAGAACAGCCTGGTGCTCTTTCATCCGCCGCTCAACCGCTTCGCGCTCTACACGTATGGGACGGAAGCCTCGCTGCGCAGCGATATGCCGGTTCAGGCGGTGTTTGGGGGCTGAGCGAGGCGGTTCAGCAGGTCGAGCGTGGCGGCGCGCATTTCGACGTCGAAGGCGGCGATGGTGGAGTGGCATTGCTCGCGTGCGGCCCAGGCGATGAGCGCGGTGGCGAGGCCAAGTGCGGCGAGAAGCAGCGCTTCAGAGAGGCAACCTGCAATTGCAGCCATTATGCTCGTTTTGTCGCCTGAAGTCCCCCCCAATGCCCGATTGATGCCGCCGACGGTGCAATAAAGTCCCAGCCACGGCGCGGTGGCCGAAATCGTCGCCAGCAGGTTCATTCCGCGGCTCAGCTCCCGATGCACTTCGGCGGCGGCTCGGGCGCAGGCCCGCTCGGTCAAAGCAAGTCGCATCTTACGGCGATAGACGCCGCGCGGCGGACAAAAGTGCCCGCCCTACAGCTCCCACACCATCGCGTTGAACACGCGCCGTGTGGCGAAGCCGATGCTTTCGTAGAGCGACCGCGCGCCCGCGTTCGACGACGTTACGGTCAGGCTGGCGTGGCGGCAGCCGGACTGGTGCAGCGCCTTGAGCGAGCGCCGCATCATCTCATAGCCGAGGCCCAGGCCGCGGTAATCCGGATGCACGCACACCTGCGTCACATGGCCCGTGTCGAAGGCGATGAGCGAGGTGAGGCAGAGGCCCACCATGAGGCCGCTCGACGGATCGAACACGCCGAGCGAGGCCGGTTTGAAGAAGCTGCCGCAGCCGGGGTACTGCACGATGTTGTGCAGAAAGCGGCGCGCCCCGGCGATGGAGCGGTACTGGTCGTTGATGTCGGCGTCGACGTGGCCGACGTAGCCGTCGGCGATCAGTTGGGCGGCCTGCGCGGTGAACTCGTCGCTCCAGATCTCGTAGCGCGCGGGCGCGGGATTGGCGGTAGGCTTCAGTTCGCCGAGCGAGCCGAGCGCGGCCACCATGTAGTTGCGCGGGAAGGCGCGGGCGCGGTCGGGGAAGGGAAGCGGGGCCTGCCCCTCCTGTCCCATCAACATGAGTTGCGATTCGACACGCCGCAACTGCGGCATGGCGAGCAGCGAACGCACGGTGGCCTCCAGCAGCCGGGCTTCGGTCTCGGCCGAGCGGAAGTCGTTGCGGACATAGAGGTCGCCGATGAGTCCCTTGTATTCCTCGCACACGAAGTAGCTGTAGCCGATCACCTCGTCGCGCATGCAGAGGGCATGGCCGTTGAGCGCCTGCATGCCGATGAAGCGGCGGACCAGATCGGAGGAAGGGCGGAAATCCCACAGCATTTCGCGCTGCCAGGTCTCGGATTCCTCTTCGAGCAGGGGCAGCAGAAACTCGGGACGCAGTTGGCGCAATTCGAGCAGAGTCGGTACCCCTGCGGTCGCGGCCATGACTGGATTATACGGGATTCCCGCGAGAATCAAAGCGGATGTCCTTCTAAGGGAATTCCCTTATGGCACCGCGGGAGCCGGCAGCCGATAAGGGATGAGGAGGTAGTTCATGCTCGCGCCTACATACACCCGGTGTGCCGTCCGGATAGCGGCTCTCGTCCTGCTCGGCTGCGGCTGGTTGTGGGGCGAACCGCAGAGCGCCTCGTTGCCGACGCACTGGCGTTATGCGCATCCGGAGGCTAAAGTCCTGATGGGGCTGGACGTACGCGGCATTCTGAACTCGCCGCTGGGGCAGAAACTCTTCCAGGAAATCAAGTCGATGGGCGGCAAATGGACCTCCTCGGCTAACGCCGATGAGATGGCCCTATTCCAGGGGATCGACCGTGTGTTTGTGAGCGCGCCGGCGCAGACAACCATGCTGCAGCCGTCGGCCCAGAAGGAGGTGGTGATCGCCATTCAAGGCGGTTTCGACCTCGCCAAGCTGCGAAAGATGGCCGCGCCCAAGGCACAGAAGAAGCTGTATAAGGGCATTGAAATGTGGTCGGAGACGGCGCCGCAGCCGGGCAAGGCGGATATGGTGCTGGCCATGGTGAGCCCGAATCTGCTGCTGCTGGGCGATCCGGGGTCGCTGCGCGCGGCCATCGACAACCATGCCGCCGCGGGTCCCCAGAAGGCCTACGATCCGGTATTCCTGCGCGCCACCGAACTGGCGCCGCTCTATGAGCTCTGGTTTGTCGGCAACATTCCGCCGAAGGCGCTGGCGGGCGACGGCGCGGCAGGGGGCGCGGCAGGGGGAGCTGGTCCGAACTTCCTGGCGGGCTTCGATTCAGTGGAGGGTTTTGAAGCGGGTCTCTCCGTGAAGCAGGGCATGCAGTTGCAGTTCAACCTGAACGCCCAGTCACCCGCCGATGCATCCAAAATGGCCCAAGGGCTGGCGGGCATGATGATGTTCGCCTCGGCTTCGCAGGCCGATAATCCGGAACTCGGCGAGTTCCTGAAACGGGTGAAGTTCGGCAGCGCGGGGGCGCAGGTGCAGGTGAGCGCGGCGTGGTCGCAGGCGGAACTGGAGGCGGGGGTGAAGCAGATCCAGGCGCGCGCCATGAAGTCGATGAGCGATCCGATGGCAGCCGTTCCCACGCGGCCCGCCGCCAACGGGGCCGTGGATTGGAATGTGGCGCCGCAAGCGCCTGGCCGGGCGACAATTGCCAATGCCGAACCGGCGCAGCCGGTGGAACCGCAACGGCCCGCCGGTCCGCTGACGGTGAAGATCCTCAACGCCGAGGGTGGCAGCAAAGAACTGGTCATTTCGCCCAAGCCATAGGACCCTGGCAAGGCCCCACGCGCCGAAGATACCGTTCCGGCGTGCGGCTCCTCCCGCGTACGGTGCCCTCGGTGTGCGGCTCCCAAAACAGCGCGCGGCGTGTGCGTACAATTGAGTTTCATGCGCCGCACAATCCCCGTCTGCCTGTTGGCCCTCCTCTTGTGTTCCTGCGGCGATTCCGCCCCCGAACAGCAGTTTTCCGGCATGCTGCAGGAGTTCATCAGCACGACGCTCAGCTTTTCGCCCGTCGCCGCCACCGCGGCCGGTTACCACGCGCACAACGGCATTCCGCTGGACGATCAGATCGACAGCTACTCACCGGAATCGGTTCGCCGGCAACTGGAATTTTACGAAGGTTTCGAAAAGCGCCTCGACGCCAAAGCGGAGGCGGGCGGGCTGAACCCCCAGGAACAGGCCGACGCATACCTGATGCCGTAG
>CAYUZM010000032.1:0-3387 GCA_964449665.1 uncultured Solibacteraceae bacterium | reverse complement strand
GTGCTACAAGAACGGTCCGCCGCTCTCGGGGGGGCTGCCGGGCAATGCGATCTTGACGCCCCTGGTGTTCGAATACGCGCAGCTCGACAAGCGCTACCAGCACATCGCGATGCGGCTGCAGCAGGTGCCCCGGCTGCTTGCCGAGGCGCAGAACAACCTGGGGGATTCGCCCGAGTTGGCGCTGCAAGTGGCCATTCAGGAAAACGACGGCAACCGCGATCTGATTGTGAACCGGCTGCGCGAATCCGCCCCGCTGAGCGAACGCCCGGCTTTTGAGCGCGGCGCGGGCGAGGCGCTGCGCGCCATCGACAACTTCACCAATTTTTTGCAGAAGGAACTGGCGCCGAAGAAGTCGAACTGGCGGCTGGGGGCGGGCATGTATGGAACCAAGTTTGCCGCCGCCATGGGTATTGCGCGGTCGCCGGTGCAGGTGCTGGCCGAGGCCGAAGGCGAGTTGGAGCGCACACGGGCCCGCATGCATGAGCTGGCGCGTCCGCTCTATGGCAAGCTGCTGCCGGGGCGTACGGCGCCCGCCAATGCCGACGCGCTGACGCGCGAGGTGCTGGCCAAAATTGCCGAAAAGCACGCCACCCGCGACACCTACTTTAACGACGCGCGCCGCGACCTGGATGAGGCCCGTGCCTTCGTCGCCGAGCGCGGATTCGTGGCATTGCCGAAACGCGACAACCTGACCGTAGTGCCGACGCCCGAGTTCATGCGCGGCATCTATTCGGTGGGCGGGTTCAACGCCGCGCCGGCGCTGGAGCCGAAACTCGGCGCCTTCTACTGGCTGACGCCGATCTCCGAGACCTGGGACGAGGCGCGCGTGGAATCGAAGCTGCGCGAGTACAACTACTACGGCTTGAAGATTCTCACCATTCATGAGGCCATTCCCGGCCACTATCTGCAGTTCGAGTTCGCCAATCAGGTGGAGCCGCAGTGGCGCAGGCTGTTGCGCGCCGTCTATCCGAACGGGCCATATGTTGAGGGTTGGGCCGTGTACGCCACGCAGCTCATGCTCGAACAGGGATACATGGCCGACGACCCGGCGTTCGCGCTCACCTTCTCGAAACAGATGTTGCGCGTGATCTCGAACACGATTCTCGACATCCGCTTCCACACCGGCGAGATGACCGATGAGCAGGCGATGGACCTGATGGTGAACAAGACCTTTCAGGAACAGGAAGAGGCCGTGGGCAAGCTGCAGCGCGCCAAGCTCAGCTCGGCGCAGTTGCCGACGTACTTCGTCGGCTGGCGCGAATGGCTGCGCACGCGCGAGGCCGAACAGCGGCGGATGGGCAACGGCTTCCAACTGGCGGAGTTCCATCAACGGGCGCTGCTTTCGGGCGCCGTGACCATGCCCGCGCTGCGGAAGTTGCTGGCGGCGCAGGCGACGACCGCGGGCTCGTCGAAATAGGGCAACCCAGGCGCAACGCGGCGCGTCTTCTCTATCAGGAGGCCGGCTGTAGCAGAGCCTCCTGTGGATCTTTCCCATCACCTGGCCAGCAGTTTCGGCCGCCGTGAGGAAAGACCAGTGGGGAGGGTGGCTATGGCGCGCTGGCAGGCAGTGCCATAGCCCCGCCCCAAGCTGGCCGCCGGGGGCCCGATGGAGCACCCCGCCGAGGCACCCCTTGTCGTGCGGCGGCTTCTGGTGGAGAATGGTGAGCGAACCGAATCGGCCGTGAACCAGAGCACCCCCGATCCCACGCACAACCCGGAACTGCACCAGACTCCCCGCGAGTCGGCGCGCAACCTCGTCAGCACGACGATTGCGGGCGTGCGCGACCTGATGCTGTCGGTGGTCATCGCGATCCTGGTCATCCTGTTCCTTTACCAGCCGGTGAAGGTGGAGGGCACGTCGATGATGCCTTCGCTCGAGGACCAGGAGCGCATCTTCATCAACAAGTTCATCTACCGTTTCGGGATGGGCGAGGTGGAGCGAGGCGACATGGTCGTGTTCTGGTATCCGGGCGATCCTTCGAAGAGCTACATCAAGCGGGTGGTCGCGCTGCCCGGCGACCGCGTGGAGATCCGCGACGGCGAGGTCTTCCTGAACGGCGACACGCTCAAGGAAGAGTATGTGCCCGACTACTATCGCGACCGCCAGTCGGTATCCGAACTCGTGGTACCGCCCGAGCACTACTATGTGCTGGGCGACCATCGCAGTTCGTCGAATGACAGCCGTTCGTGGGGGCCCGTACACCGCCGCCACATCTACGGCAAGGCCGTGTTCATTTACTGGCCGCTCGATAAGTTGGGATTGATTCACTGACGTGCGCGCGCCCGCCGTCCTCGCTTTCGCCGTAGTTGTCTTTGCCTCGCTTGCCGTCGCCCCCGCTGTCTTCGCGGAAGAGTGGCCGCAGTTTCGCGGTCCCACCGGGCAAGGGCACTCCACCGAAACCGGATTGCCGCTGAACTGGAGCGACACGCAGAACGTGCGCTGGAAGACCGCGGTGCCGGGGCGAGGATGGTCGTCGCCGGTGGTGGTGGGCGGGCGCGTCTGGTTGACCACGGCGACGCGGGACGGCGGTGGGAGCACGCTGCGCGCGCTGGCATACGACGCGGGCAGCGGAAAAGAGTTGGTAAATGCCGAAGTGTTCTCGCTCGCCAATGCCGGCGCGATGCACGCCAAGAACAGCCACGCTTCGCCGACGCCGCTGGTTGAGGATCAACGCGTCTACGTCCACTTTGGAAACCACGGCACCGCGGCGCTGGACTGGTCGGGCAAAGTGCTGTGGAAGCGGCAGATTCCCTACCAGCCGGTGCACGGAACGGGCGGCTCGCCCGTGCTCAGCGGCGATCTGCTCATCTATAGCGCCGACGGGGGCGACACGCAGTTCGTGATTGCGCTCGACAAGCGCACGGGCGAGGTCCGCTGGAAGTCGGCGAGGCCCAATCCCGGCGGCATGGCCCTTTCGACGCCCATGGTGACCCGCGGGGGGGGGCGCGTGCGCGCCCACCGCTTCCTCCGAGTGAACCGGAACATCCTCGTGAACCTGGGGCGGGTGCGGGAGGTCACGGATGGGGACGAGGTGGTGCTGCCCTCCGGGCGGCTGCCCGTGTCCCGGCGGCGGCGGGAGGATCTGCTGAAGGGCCTGGGGCTGAATGGGTGATGATGAGGGCCGGATCTCGGGAGGCCTGACATGGTGACTGGGCAGGTCGAGCGGCGGTGTGAGGCTGGGGAAGTCAGGTTGAGCCTGCCGGTGCGTCCCTTGGGTTGGGGTCGTCTGGTGGGCGTCTTTTTGCTCGGTTTTGCGGCGCTCTTCCTGAGTGGGCCGGTGAAGACCCTCCTCGGAGGCGGGCTGCCGGGTCTGTTCGAGGTGCTGGTCATGCTCCCTTTCCTGGTGGGGGGGCTGCTGCCCCTGGGAATGGGCTTGTTGGTTTTGT
>CAYUZM010000031.1:0-16333 GCA_964449665.1 uncultured Solibacteraceae bacterium | reverse complement strand
GGCATTTCCACCGTCCTGCTCATCTGCTCCGGGCTCTTTCTGCGCAGCCTCGGTGTCCAAAGCGGCATGTCCACCGGCATGGATACCGGCAACGTCCTGCTCGCCCCCTTCGACCCCGCGCTCAGCCGCTATCAGGGAGACAGCGCGGCCCGCCTGTTCCAGAATGTGCTGCGCGGCGCCGAATCCTTGCCCGGAGTTCAATCCGCTTCGCTCTCCAACATGCCCCCACTCAGCATTGCCGGCAACCACACCGAGGTCCGTCCCGAAGGCGCTCCCTCGTCCGCCTCCACCCGCACCGCAGTCATGGCCGTCGGACCGCGCTTCTTCCAAACCCTCGGCATCCCCATTCTGCTCGGCAACGATCTGCCGCCCACGCCAAGCCCCACGCCCGTCGCCGTCGTGAACAAGGCCCTCGCCGATGCCCTCTTCCCAGGCCAGAACGCCGTCGGCCGCTCCCTTATCGACGATGGCCGCCCCACCCGCATCCTTGGCGTCGTGGGCAACTCAAAGTACCAATACATGCAGGAAGACGACGGCCACCCCATCCTCTACAAAGCCATCTTCGACGCCTACGCTGAAGAGAATACGCTGGCCGGCGTGACGCTGTTCGTCAAAACCAACGGCCCCACCGCCCCCATCGCCGGACCCGTCCGCCGCATGCTCACCGCGCTCGACCGCGAACTCGTCATCGCCCCCTTTCGTTCCATGGACACGCAAGTGACCGAGTCCATGTTCCTGCCCCGCCTCGGCGCGTTTCTCTTCGGACTCTGCGGCATCATGGGGCTCGCCATCGCCGGCATCGGGGTCTACGGCGTCATTAGTTTCGCGGTCGCCCGCCGCCGCCGCGAAATTGGCATCCGCCTCGCGCTCGGAGCCGAATCGAGCCGCGTCGTCCGCGCGGTCGTCGCACATGGCCTGTGGTTGGCGGCGGCGGGAACCGCGGCGGGCATCGCCGCCGGGCTCGCGCTCGCGCGCCTTGCGGGGAAGGTCATCTACGGCGTCAGCGCCACCGATCCGATTACCTTTGCCGCCGTGCCCGTTGTTCTACTCGCCGTCGCGGCGATGGCTACACTCATCCCCGCGCGCCGCGCCGCCCAGGTGAATCCGAACGAGACCCTGCGCGCGGAATAGACGTCCAGTTCGTATATCCTGGACCCCATGCTCCGTTTCGCACTCCTCGCCGCGCTCGCGATTCCTCTCGCAGCCCAGACCACCGTTCAGATCCTGGACCAGGAGGGCAAACTGCACGAAGGCGTCACGGCGCTCGCAGCCATCACCGTAAAAACCGGCGGCGCCACCAAGACCATTCCGCTCGCAAGCATTCTCTCCATTCATACCGGGCGGCCCGCGTCGGCCCACGAAGCCGCGCGCATCGAGGCAGGCATCCACGCGATTCAGGCCTACACGAACGAGGTGATCGCCAGCGACGCGCGCCGCAACCGCGACGCCGCCGTGGAAGAACTCACAGGCATCGGACTTCCCGTGATGACGCCGCTTCTCAAGGCTTACAAAGACACCGACCAGCACGAACCGCGCCCGCTCTACCGACTCTTCGAGCGCATCATTCCGAGCGACGCCGATCAACTCGACCGTCAGGCGTCGCTCATTCGCCTGGCCTCGGGCGAACTGCTTCGCGGCGAAATTCAAAACACGCCCCTCAAAGTCGGCGCGAGCATGGTCGATTGGGCGCGCGTGCGAAGGCTTGCCGTCCGCCGCGCCTCCGTCACGCGCAACACAGAACTGCACTCGCTCCGCCATTCCACGCAGATCGAATATCTCGACACCGGCGTCGTACTCTCGGCAACGTCGGCCGTCAGCGCAAAAACAAGCGGCTTCGTGCGGCTCTCCTGGGATGTCGACGGTTGGGCCTCGGACGCCGACGGCCTCAAGGTCCCTGGCCCGAACTACAAGACCAACCTCGTCGACGGCCATCCGTTTGGCGCCGTCGTCGGCCGCGTGGGCGCCTCGGGCGATGTCTTCCTGGTGGGCAAACAGTACGCGCAAAAGGCGCTGCCAGCGGGACGCCTTCACCTCGCGGTGAACGACAATCGCCACTGGCAGAACAATATCGGCTCGTTTCGCGTGAAGCTCACCGCTACCAACGCCTACGACACCGGCGCGGCGCAGTAGTCCGGCAAACCGGCCCGGCCAGCCTGTCCGGCCAACCTGTCTGGCCAACCGGCCCGGCGCGAGTGCTCAGGCCGCAATCGGCTCATCAGCCGACGGACCGTAAATGGAAGGCACGTGCGACTCGGTGAGCCGCAGATACACCGTAAGCTGTCCGCGATGATGCGCCAGGTGGTTCAGCACCCCATCGCGGATGTTCAGGTAGCGCGGAATCTCCGTAATCACCCGCCCGTGCGCCTTCAACTTCCAGTGCGTGAGCAGGTGGTCGTCGTCGGTGGCCAGCAGCGCCGCGCGCGCCTTGGCGGTGCTCACATCGAGCAGTGCCACCAGTTCGGCCACCGTGCCAATCTCCGGCCGGTCCGGCGTCACGCCCGGTGGCGCGAAATCGAACTCATCGGTCTCAATCATCATGGCAATCCATCCGGGCATGCCCGCCACCAGCGCGGCCAGCCTCCCCAACGTCATCGAGCGCGGGTGCGGCTGCCACTCCGGGCGGCCTTCGGGAACGCGCTCCAGCACTCGGCGCGTGGCGGCGGCTTCTCTATCCAGTTCAGCGAGGAAAAGGTCGGTGAGGTTCATGTGAGAAGAATACGGGCGCATATATGCCATCGAGTGTCATAATTGAAATCGCACTCTATTTTTATGAAAGCCGGCCGGCTGCTCAGCACTCTTCTTCTGCTTCAGGCCAACCGCCGCATGACCGGCCGCGAGTTGGCCGAACGCCTCGAAGTCTCCGAACGCACCGTCCATCGCGACATGGAAGCCCTCAGCGTCTCGGGCGTTCCCGTCTTTGCCTTGCGCGGCGCGCAGGGCGGCTGGCAGTTGGACGACGACTGGCGCACGCAGGTGCCGGGCATGGATGACGCCGAACTGCGCGCGCTCGTCATGTCGCAGCCGCGCGTGCTGGGCGACGCGAACCTCGCCTCGGCTGCCGAAAGCGCGCTCTCGAAACTGCTCGCCGCCATGCCCGAAGCCATGCGCCAACGCGCGGCGTCGATGCGTGAGCGCCTCTATGTCGACGCCACCGGCTGGCGCGGCGCCGCCGAAGAGGTCGGCCAGTTGCCCGTGGTGCAGGACGCCGTCTCGCGCGACCGCAAACTCGCCTTCCACTACGCGCGGGGCACTGGCGCGGGCTCCGAGCGCGTGGTCGATCCTCTGGGGCTGGTCGCCAAGGGCAGCACGTGGTATCTCTACGCCGCCACCAAGCGCGGCTTCCGCACCTTTCGCGTCTCGCGCATCACCGGCGCTCGCGTGCTCGAGGAACCCTGCCAGCGCCCCGCCGGGTTCGATCTCGGCAAAGCGTGGCGCGCCTCCACCGAAAATTTCGAGCGGGAATGGACCCGCTACCCGGCCGTGCTGCGCCTCACCCCGGCCGCCGCGGAACGGCTCAAATCCTGGGTCGTCCTGGAGCCCGCCCCGGAGGGCCCAACACTATGGCGCGCCGAGTTTGAGTGCGAAGACCAGGCCGTCTTTATCTCGCTCGGCCTCGGCGCAAGCGCCGAAGTCATCGAACCGGCCGCCTTGCGGGAACGTCTCCGCGCCGAAGCAACCAAAATGGCGCGCCAGCTATCCGATAAGTGACGCCGGCGCTTCGGCCGCATAGGTCTTCCACACGGCCTGAATCGCCTCGGTCGACGGCACGCCCGCGTGGACATACAGCCCATAACGCAACGCCAGCGGCTTACCTGGCTGCACCACGCGCGGCCCATCGAACGAAAGACAAGCCCCCATCCAACCATCGCGCCGCACATGAAATGGCGCCGGGTGCCCAGGGTTCGCCGGATGGTCCAGCAACGCAATGCCCTCCTGCACAACCTTCCCGCCCGGCCCATTCGCAACCGGTCCCGAATAGTCCACCCAACGCGCCGGCTTGCGGAACATCGGCGGCTCGTCGGACAAACCCTCGGAGTTCCGCAACTGCCCGCCGCCATCGTTCACGCCGATCGACTTCGCCATGCGCACGCCGATCAGCCCAAATGCCGACTGGCCGAACGTCACGGGCTCGCGATTCGCGGTAAAGAGCAGGTCGAGCAGCAGCATCCACTCGCCGCGCCCCAGATCGCGCACCGTCACGCGCCGGCGTTCGGCCAGAATCGCCGTCTCCCGCCCGCCGTTCCAGGTGAGGTCCACCGTCATCGAGCACTCACGGTCGCCTTCCTTAAGTTCACGCAGCCGCGCCTGGCGAATCTGCCCGTACTTCTCCGTCTTGCCGTCCCCCCAGAAATTAATGCCGTTCACAATCTCGTGCGAAATCCACACCGAGTTGTGGTGCGAATGCCCCTGCGGGTCGTGCGGGTGTCCCATGCGCGTCAGCGCCCGGCCCGACGGTCCGATGATGGGATGCAAAAACGGCCGGTGTAGTTCCGCGCCGTGATAGTAGCGCGTCAGTTCCTTGCCGTCGCGCGTGAAGGCCACCTGGTCCAGCGGCTGCGGCGTGGCTTGGAATCGGGGAACCGGCTTCGGCGCGGATTGAGCAAAGAGCGGGGCGGAAAGAAGCAGAACGCGGCGGGAAAGCATGGCTGTCGAGATGATACACAAACAAGGGGCCCCCCGCGCCAGCCAGAATCGCGGGGGGCCTAGGGGGTCAGCCCGGCAAAAGGATGGGCCGGCTGACCGGAGCGAATGTCACTACTTTGTCGGCTCGGGCTTCGGAGTTCCTCCACGAGCTTCCACTGTCAGGATGACGGGCTGTACGAGCACCATCGGTTCCTTCACCATCAGAACGGCCGGATTGTATTTTCCCGGCTCCAAATCGGCTGGCACAACAAACTTAATAAACGATTCGGTTTGCTCCAGGACTTCCACCGGAACCTGCTTGCTGGCGGTGGTGAGCATCACATCCGAGACTCTCGCCTTGTCCAGAGCCTGGCCAAACACCGTTACCGTTTCACCTGCCTTTACAACAGGCGGTTCGGCACGGCGCATAATCGGAACCATGTCTCCTGCATCGGCTGCATACAGGAAGGGCGCAGTCATGGCGGCAAGGACAACAGCGACGACCATGACAGGAAGATATGTCGATTTGAATTTCATGGCTGATGAACCTCGTACTGTCCCAGTGCATTTTTTGCGCCAAAGCAAGAATCGCCGATTTGGCGCAAAAAGGCCCATTTCCTCGCGTATAAAAGTGGGGATTGTCGCGCACCCATGCGGCAATTGGGCCAACCGGGTGTTACACCGCCGCGATCAATCCCCCACAACCAGGCACCTCGGGCTTTGGCAATCCAGGTGCTACAAAGGCTTCCAGAAGGACACTTTCCTCACATGACCTGGGTACTGGATTCCATCCTCATGCAATCGCTGGTGCTGGCGGGCGTGGCGCTGCTGTGCGTCCTCCGCACGGCGCGCTGAAGTCCTCCACGCGGCGCGCTGAATACGTTTGCAGAAATTCTGCAAGAAATAATCTGCATTTATCCACCGTTTCTTGCTTTTCTTGCTTTGCAAGACGCTGGATCCGGTATATAGTCTCCCCCATAGCTGTACGCGTTGACTTGATGGGGGTAGTGATGAGGATTCCTTTCCTGACGCCCGTGCGCCTGTGCGCCGCGGCTCTTCTCTTTTCCCTGAGCTTGCCGGTTGCCGCACAGGAGCTGCGTGGCAGCGTCCGCGGCACGGTGAGCGACTCCAGCGGCAGTGTCGTGGCGGGCGCAACCGTTGCGCTGCGGAACGTCAATACCGGCGTGGAAACCACCAAACAAACCAGCGACCAGGGCACCTACCTGTTCGATTTCGTCAGCCCTGGCATGTACTCCATGAAGATCGAGTTGCAGGGCTTCCGTTCATTCGTACAAGAAAATATCCGCGTCCAGACGCGCTCGGACGTGACGGTTGACGCGAAGATGGAGGTCGGCTCGCTCAGCGAAACCATCCGCGTCGAAGAGTCGCCCGTCGCCGTGCAGTTCAACAAGACGACGATGGAGACCACGCTCGACACCAAGATGTCGAACTCGCTGCCCATCATCCACCGCAATCCGTTCCTGCTGCTGCAACTCGACCCGCAGGTAACCTTCACCTCCACCTCCGGCGAGCAAAGCCCGTTCCACCATTGGGCCGGATCGCGGCTCGACGTCGGCGGCGGCACGCAGTTGAAGAACGATATCCTCGTCGACGGCTCCCCCAACACCTGGGGTCCGAAAACGAACTACGTGCCGACGATCGACTCCGTCTCCGAGCTGAACGTGCAGCAGAACGCCACCGACGCCGAATACGGCCACTCGGCCGGCGGCATCGTCAGCCTGCAGATGAAGTCGGGCTCGAACGAATGGCACGGCTCTGCTTACTACTTCGGCCGCAATCCGCTGCTCAACGCGCGGCCGGATTCGACGACGCCCACGCCCTCGCTGATCCGCCACAATGTGTGGGGCGTCACCAGCGGCAACCCGATCATCAAGAACAAGGTGTTCAACTTCTTCAGCTATGAAGGCCAGAACCTGCGCGAACCGGTGAACATCGTCCGCACGCTGCCCACGGCGCTCGAACGCGACGGCAACTTCTCGCAAACCATGTTCGTCAACGCGGGTCAAACGGGCATGAAGCCCATCTTCGATCCCTGGACCACGCAGACCAACGGCAGCCAGGTAACGCGCATGCCGTTCGCGGGCAACATCATCCCCAAGGCGCAGATGGACCCCACCGCGCTCCGCTTCCTGCAGGATGTCTGGGCGCCTAACCTTCCCGGCGACAACGCCACCGGCACGAACAACTACCGCCTCACCGTCGCGCGCGTGTACGAGTATTACAACTACACCAACCGCACGGACTGGAACATCAGCGATAAGTGGAAGGTCTTTGGCCGCGTCTCCCGCTTCCATACCAACGTCGCCACACCCAATCCGCCGGGAACGCCCGCGGCCTCCACCGGCGGCTCCGAGCGCAACACGCTCACCATCGCCGGTGACGCCGTGTGGACCATGAACGCGAACACGGTGTTCGATTTCCGCGGCTCCTACAACAAGCCGGTCGACCGCTTCATCGACGCCGTGGCCGAGATCCCCGACCTGAAATCATTCTGGCCGAACAACCCTAGCTGGTTCGACAGCTACGCCAAGGCGCTCCCGGTGCTCTACTATCCGGGCCTGCAGTTGGGCGGCAACCTCGGCCGCGGCAGCTACTGGTTTTCCGCGCCCGACTTCTGGAACTGGCAAGGAAAGATGGCGAAGAACGTGGGCCGCCACTATATGAAGATCGGCGGCGAATACCGGCGCTATCGCGGCAACTCCTCACTGCCCGCGCCGCTGCAGTTCTTCTTCCCCGAAGCGAACACGGCCGACACCTACGTGAACCCCAACGTGGGCCGCAACGGCCACCAGTGGGCCACGTTCCTGCTCGGCGCGATGGGCGATAACTCGCGCGCGCGCAACGTGCCCGCGCTTCTGGCGCGCAATCACTTCTACGGCTTCTATTTCCAGGACGACTTCAAGGTCAGCCAGAACCTGACGCTCAATCTCGGCATCCGCTGGGAGTACGATTCGCCCATCGTCGATCGCGACAACCGGCTCTCGACGACGCTCGACCTCACAAGCCCGATCCCCGAGTTCCAGGGCGCCAACGCGCCACAGATGCCCGCATCCGTGCTGGCCATTCGCGGCTCGGCGCCCGCGCTGAACGGCGCCTGGCAACATGCCGGTACGGGCGGCGCTTACAACTCGCCCAAGAACACATTCCTGCCGCGCTTCGGAGCCGCCTACCGGATCGGCGACCGCACCTCGCTCCGCTTCGGCTACGCCCGTTACGCGATTCAACCGTCGGTAGACATCGAAGGCGGCATCAACCTGAACGACGTCGTGCCCTACCCCGGCTTCAGCCAGGACACGCTGGTGCTGCCGACGATCCAAGGCGTTCCCGGCGCGCGCTTTTCCGACCCCTTCCCGAATAACGCGAACCCGCTCACCCCGCCCGTGGGCACCAGTCTGGGCCGCTACACGGAACTCGGTTCGACCGTGCAATCGATCATCTATAACCAGAATTTGAGCACCTCCTACAACGAACGGTTTAGCTTCAGCGTTCAGCGGCAGATCTTCTCACAAATCGTGCTCGACGCCACCTACTTCATGAACTTCGGCTTCAACCAGCGCTACCAGAAGCAGTTGAACAACATCGACCCGCGCTACGGCTACCAGTACGGCAATGCCGTGAATGCCCGCGTGGACAACCCCTTCTATCGCGCGCTCACGCCGGACAAGTTCCCCGGCGGCTTGCGCAACCAGCCCCAACTCGCGGTCAACGATCTGCTGCGCCCCTTCCCGCAGTACAACGCCATCACCGAGTGGTTCGCCGAAGGCGTTCACCGGCGCTACCAGGCAATTCAGTTGAAGGCCCAGCGGCCCTTCGTCAACGGCTTCAACTTCCTGGTCGGCTACAACTACAACCGCGCCCGGAACGATGAGTTCTACCCTGATGGAGTGAACGAGTTTCTCAACAATTTGACATTGATGGATGCGCCGAACAACCGGCACAAGTTCAATGTCGGCGGCATCTACGAACTCCCGTTCGGCAAGGGCCGTAAGTTCGGAGCATCAATGAACAAAGTCGCCAATGCCATCGCAGGTGGCTGGTCTATCAGTGGCATCTACCAGTACATCAGCGGCGAGTACCTGCGGTTGCCGGGAGCGATCGTGGCCGACAACCCCAAGCTCGACAACCCGACGCGGGACCGTTGGTTCGATACGACAAAAGTTACGCGCCTTCCCGCCTTTACCCAGAGAACCAACCCTCGCCAACACCCCGGATTCACCGGCCCGCGCATCACCAGCCTCGACATAACCCTCGGCAAGGATTTCAAGATCACCGAGCGTGTTGGATTCGAAATCAAGATGGAATCCTACAACTTGCCCAACGTGTTCAATGGCGCCAACCCGCAGTTGGCTCCCGACAACGCGCTCTTCGGGCGCGTGACGGCTCAACGCAACACCTACTTTGGACGCCAGTTCCAATACACGAGCCGCATCCGCTGGTAGGCGGCTTCCGGGCGGTATACGATGAGAGCGTGCTCCGGCACGCTCTTCATTCCCCGATCGCGCACAACGTGGCCCGTGCCTTGCGGGCGAGCCGTTGCGCGCTCGTCTTCGTGGCATTGGCGGTGGCGGTGCACGCGGGGGCGGTAGCGGCGCGCGCTGGCGAACCCGCGACCCGCCTCGTGTGGAACGCGCCCGGCGCGAATGTGCTCGGCGCCCCCACGCCCGATGGCCGTCTGGTCACCTGCGTCGATCCCACATCGGGCGATCTCGCCGTGCTCGAAACCGCCACCGGAAAACTCCGCCGCCTCACCGCCCGGCCGCCGGACGCCGTGAAAGAGTTCGCCTACTTCAGCGTGCCGTCGCGCGACGGCTCGCGCGCCGCCTACGCCTGGTTCAACGAAGCCGGCTTCTACGATTTGCGCGTCGTGCCCATCACTCCAGTCTCCCCGTTCCCCGGCGCGCCATCCGCCGCACTGCCCGCCGCACCCATGGCCCCGTCCGGCGCCACTCCCCCAGCCACGCTCGCCGCCGCACCCGCGGCCGGCCCCTCCGCCGAACCCCGCATCCTCTTCCGCAACGAAGAGGCCGGATTCGTCCAGCCCACCTCCTGGACACCCGACGGCAAACGCATCCTCACGCTTTTCTTCCGTAAGGACAACATCAGCCAAATCGCCCTCGTCGATGCCGCGACCGGCGAGGTGCGCGTGCTGAAGTCGCTGAATTGGGTCTATCCCAAGCGCATGGAGATCTCCCCCGACGGCAAGTGGATCGCCTACGATTCCTTCGGCGGCGACAAGCCGGGGCCGCGCGACATCTATGTGCTCGCGATGGACGGCTCGCGCGAATCGAAAGTGGTCGAGGCGCCCGGCGAAGATCTCTTCCCCTCCTGGTCGCCCGACGGCAGGCAACTCGTCTTCGCAAGCGACCGCGGCGGCACCATGGACGCCTGGGCACAGCGCATCGAAGACGGCCGCGCGGCGGGCGAACCGAAACTGGTGAAACGCGACCTCAAGCAGTTCCTTCCCATGGGCATCACGGCCGCGGGCGATCTCTACTATGGCTTGCGCACGGGCTCGACCAACATCGCGCTCGTTCAATCCACCGGCGAGTTGCACGAACTGCCCACGCGCACGCCCGGCCGCAACTCCGCGCCGGCATGGTCGCGCGACGGCAAGAAACTCGCCTATCTCTCGCGCCGTGGAGCGGAAAATTTTGGGCTGCAGGCACGCACCATCGTGGTGCACGATATGGAATCGGGCGTTGAGCGCGACGTCCCGGCCAAGCTCGCGCACGTCGAGTCGCTCCGCTGGTCGCCCGATGGCGAATGGCTGCTCGCTTCCGGCAGCGACGGCAAGGGCCGTTCGGGCCTGTTTCGCGTGCGCGTCAGCGACGGCATGGTGCGCCCGGAGGCTTTCGACGAGACCGCCGACTATCGCGGCATACCGGGCGACTGGATGCCCGATGGAACGGTGGTTCGCGGCACCGCCGGCGTGAAGGCTCTTGCCGTCAGCCACGATGGCGAACTCGTCGCGCGCGCCTATGACGATCGCGTCGAGTATGGCACCTCCAAATGGCCCTTCCGCGGCGTCACGTGGCTCGAATGGCCAGGCGTCATTTTGCTGGGCACGCAGGGCGGCAAGGCCGTTTGTATTCCCAACTCCAAGGGTTGTCCGCCGCCCGTCGGCATCCAATACGACGGCGGCCCCTTTAGCGTGCGTCCCGATCGCAAAACCATCGCCTATACCGCCGGCGGCACGCGATCTGAGATCTGGGTACTGGAGCATGCGGTTGCGCCGCTGGATCAAGGCCGCTAGTCTCGCCGCGGCCTTGCTGGGCGCGACGCTGCCGTGCCCAACGCTGCGCGCCGACACGCTGCGCGTGCCGCTCGGCCTGGACGCCTATGTGCCCGCGCCGGAGACGAATCCGCTCACGCGCGAAAAGGTCGAGTTGGGCCGCGCGCTGTTCTTCTTCAAAGGCCTCTCGCGCGACGGCACGCTCTCCTGCGGCGGCTGCCATCTTCCGGAGCGAGCCTTCACCGACGGCAAACCCGGCGCCGTCGGCGTACGCGGCCAAGTGAGCGCGCGCCGCACACCGCCCATTCTGAATCGCGCCTGGGGCAAGTCGTTCTTCTGGGACGGCCGCGCGGCCACGCTCGAAGACCAGGTGCTGCAGCCCATCCTCAACCCCAAGGAGATGGATCTGAAGCCCGATGAGATCGCCCCGCGCGTGCGCGCCGACGCCGCTTTGAACGCTCGTATGAAATCCCTCTTTGGGCGCGAGGCCGCGAATGAAGACATCGCCCTCGCGCTCGCCAGCTACGTGCGCTCCATCCTGGCGGGCGATTCGCCGTATGACCGCTACGTCGCGGGCGACCGTTCAGCGCTCAGCGAGCAACAACAATTGGGCCTGAAATTGTTTCGCGGCAAGGCAAACTGCGCGGCCTGCCACGTCGGAACCAATCTCACCGACGAGCAGTTCCACAACACCGGCACCGGATGGAGAGACGGCACCCTCGCCGACCAGGGCCAATCCCAAGGCGCATTCAAAACCCCCAGTCTTCGCCAGACCGCCCAAGCCGCGCCCTACATGCACGACGGCAGCCTGCGCACGCTCGAAGACGTGGTGGATTTCTACGACAAGGGCGGCCGTGAGAATCCGAATCTCGACTCCGAAATGCGGGATCTGCAGTTGAGCATTGACGAAAAGCGGGCGCTCGTCGAGTTCCTCAAGAGCCTCAGCGGAAAGGTGAGTGAGGGATGGCCCGGCGCGCGCTGATGGTGGCGGCGTTTGCGGCGTGCGCGCTGGCCCCCGCGCAACAGCCCGATTTCGAACCGCTCTACCGCCAAGCCCTCGAACAGCGCGAACAGTCGCTCGGCAGGGACGCGGCGAAGACCATCGAAAGCGCGCGCGACCTGGGCCTCTACCTCGCCGGCCGCGGCGAGTACGCCAGGGCCAAACCATTCCTCGAACAAGCGCTCGCCACGGCGGACACGCCCGCGCAGGCAACCGTGCTGCATAACTGGGCCGTGACCTTGAACGGTGGCGACGCCGAGCGCCTCTACCGCAAAGCCCTGGCCATTCGCGAAAAGTCGCTGCCGCCGCTCGACGTGGAGCTGGCAACCACGCGGTTGAATCTGGCCGAACTGGTGCTCGATCGCGACGCCGCCGAAGCGGCGAAGCTCACGCGGGCCGCGCTGGCGGCATTCGAAAAGAAACTCGGGCCAACCGATGCGCGAACCGGCGCGGCCTGTGGAACGCTCGGCGCGGCGCTTGCCACGCAGGGCGACGTGCCGGGCGCCGAACGCATGTTCCGCCGCGCGCTGTCGATCGCGGAGAAGGTTCACGGCGCGAACGCGTCGGAGACGGCGAGCGCGCTGGAGAACCTCGCCGACCTGCTCGCCCAAACCGGCCGCGAGTTAGCGGCCCGGCCGCTGTCCAACCGGGCGCAGAAGATTCGCGCGGGGACCCGTTAGCCGGTAGACGCCAATCCAGTGATTGGCGAAACCCAGCAATGGAGACGGGTTCACCACCGGCATATGACACGTCACGCAGGAATTGTTTGAAACGGGCGTCGTGTGTTTCGGTTGTGCGTGGCATTCGGCGCACTTGGCGTCGGCCTTGGCCTTGGTGTCCTCGTGCGGATTGTGGCACGAAACGCAGGAGAGCTTCCCTTCGCTCTTCAGAAAGCACGCGCTCTGGCTGAAGTAGACGGGCTGGTGCCGCACGTTCCACGGATTTTCGAAGTTCGTCGCCACGCCGCGCGCGGGCGGCATGCGGTGGCACTGGCCGCAGAGATCGTTCACCTCGGCCGCGCTGAGCTTGCCGGGATTGCGAATATTCCCGAGCGCCGGCTTCGCCGCGTGCGCCGCGCCCGCGCCATGGCAGGCTTCGCAGCGTACGCCCGGCTGCGCCGGTTGAATGGCGCGGTGTTCGGCCAGCCGCAGCGCCCCCGTCGAGTGGCATTGGAAGCAGCGGAGAATGTTCGAGTCCGGCGCAAAGGTCCGGTACTTCACGCCGCTCTCGTCTTTGTGTCCCGGCGTGAGCGCCACGGCGCCGGTCTTCTTATACCACGAGAGCCCGTGCTCGATGTAGGTGTCTTCGTCGGCCTGCGAAACGTAGGTCACCGCCTGCGCCCCGGCCCCGAACGCCCAACGGTTGTCGCGCGTCCGGCCCAGCGCCTGCGCGTGGTGCGTGGCCGCCTGCGTGCGCGCGATTTCAGAATGACAAACGGCGCAGGACCTCGAACCTGCGAAGTCCTGCGCCGCCAGTAGTAGAAACGCCAGCCCTACCAAGTAAAGCGGCCGCTGTACTGCATTTGCCGCCCGAGGTAGCCGGGACGCTGCGCGATGATCGATCCGAACGCCGAGTTGCCAAACGTCGTGCTCGGCAGGTCGCCGTTGAACGTGTTGGTGGCGTTGTACGACTCCATGCGAAGCTCAAACGTCACGCGCTCGGTGATCTTGAAGTTCTTCGCCAGCGTCATGTCGATATTCTTGAAACGCATGCTCTTCACGCCGCTGTACTGCAGCGGGTTCGTGCGCCGAGTGAACGGCGTCTGCGGCGCGAACTTCGAGGTGTCGAAGGCGCGCGACTTGGTGGGATTGTCGATCGACGGATCGCCGCTCACCAGCAGCGTGCCGAAGCGCAGGTACTGCCCCGTGTTGAACGAGAACAGACCGCTCAGCGACCAGCCGCCCAGAACGCCGTCCACCACACGGTTGGCGTTGGACATGAACTTCCGTCCCTTGCCGAACGGCAGTTGATAGATCGCCGCGCCGGTCAGCCGATGCCGCGGATTAACGGCCGGCTGATAGGTCAGGTTGTCCAGGAAGTTGTCCTGTTCGTCCCAGTATTCTTCGTTGCGTTCGCGGTTGTAGTTGTAGCCGAGAACGAGGTTGAAACCGTTGACGAAGGGCCGCTGCACGGAGATTTGCAGGGCCTGGTAGCGGTTGCCGGCCTGGCCGGTGAGGCGCTGTTGGATGTCGCCATACTGCGGATACAGGCGCAGCATCTGCGAAATCGGCACCTGTGCCTGCGTGCGAATCTGGCCGGGCATCTTGTCGGCGTTCAGCTTGTTGAAGAACGGATTGGCCACATTGCCCACCGTCGCCGCGCCTTTCGTATAGGCGATACGCGGGTCCACCTGGTTCAGGTTGCGCGTCACCGGAGCGTTGCGTCCGAAGTTCATAAAGTAGGTGGCGTCGAGCACGAAGTTGCCCGGCAGCGAGCGCTGCAAGCTGAAGTTGATGCGATCGTTCACGCCCACCTGGAAGTCCTGGTAGTAGAAGATGGGCGAACCGCCGAGATCCGTGTACCGGCCATAGCTCTTGCCGCTCACCGGCACGAGTCCGCCGGGGAACGGATTGCGCAGCGTCGATTGCGGCACGCCGGTCAACAGGGGCAGGCCGCGCGAGGTGGCCTCAAAACCGGGATAGAATACGCTACCCAGCACGTCGAGACCGTCGGTCAGCGTCGAGGGAACGAGGTAGCGCGCATAGCCGAACCGCGCCGCGGTCTTGTCGTTCACGCGATAGGCCATGCCCACTCGCGGCATGAAGAGCAGCTTCTGAGCGTTCCACGATCCGCGGTTGCTGGAATCGGTGAAGACCCACGCGCCGTTGTAGATCGGACTCCCGGTCCGCAGCGCGGCGGCGGCCGCGGGAATCACCGGCTGGTTTGCGCCCTGCAGTTCGGGGATCGGCGAGGTGAGGTCGAGGAAACGCGACAACCGGTCCTGCGGATCGATCATCGGGCCTTCGTACTCGTAGCGGAGCCCGAGGTTCAAAGTGAGCCGTTGGGTCACCTTGAAATCGTCATGGAAATAGAGGCTCCAGAATCCATTGCGGTGGCGCTGAATGGGCAGCGACTGAATCAGCGTGTTGGTGTCCAGCGCGCCGGTCAGCATCGTCGCCCATGCGTCGCCGCTCAGGTTCAGGTTCGGGTTGATGAAAGTCGACGCCGTGTGCTCCGGCCGGATATCGAACGACACCGGACGGGGCCGCACCGCCTCAACGCGCTGCGAGCGCCATTCGCCGCCCACCTTGAAATAGTGGCGGCCCTGGGCCTTGGAGATCTTCGATTGAATGTTTTACGTCTCCGGATCCTGATACCAGAAGCCCGTGCGGCCAAGGTTGGTCGCCGACGGACCGCGGCGCACCGTGAAGCCCGGATAGTAGAGCGCCGGATCGTTGCTCGAATACGGCGTGTGCCACGAACTGCCAAGAATCTCGGTCAGCTGCGCGGGCGTAATTTGGGACTTCGCATCGGCGAAGGAATCGAAGATGCGGTTCCAGCCGCCGCGAATATTGAAAACCGTGCTGGCGTTGATCGTGTAGACGAGGTCGCCTACCGTCACCCAGGCGTGGCGTTCGCTGCCGTTGGGCTGGAAGGCCGGCGAGTTGGCGTAGTTGTCTTGGGCCACATAGGTCTTGAACATCGAGTAGCGGCCGAATATCTTCAGCTTGTCGGAAACGTTCCAATCCACGCGGTCTGAGAGATTCCAATACTCCACGCGCTCGGCAAAGCCCGTGCGGTAGTTGTTCACGAGGTCATTGCCGTCGCCGGGAAGGTTGGGCGCCCAGATGTCGTTCATCACGCGCCGGCCCACCGGGTCCTGCTGGCTCACGGGAATGATGTTGCCCGCATAGGGCTGCCGCGTGGCCGTGCCATCGGCGTTCAGCACCGTCGTGAACGGATTATAGATGGCGCGCAAGCCGCCGCTGGTGTTGCGGGACTGCGAGAAATCTCCGGTCTTTTCCGCCGCCGTCGGCAGCGTGAACGCCACCGAGCGCGGGTCCTGGCTGCGCCAGGCTTCATAGGAGACGAAGTTGAAAACCTTGTTCTTGATCACCGGCGAGCCAAGCGTGCCGCCGAAAATATGGTTTCGCGTCAGATTCGCCCGGCGCGTAATGTGGTCGGCCAGCGCGTTGATTTTCGGGTTGCGGCCCAGGTAGTAGGCCGTGCCGTGAAACTCGTTCGTGCCCGATTTCATCTGCACCGTGATGACCCCGCCGGCCGAGTGGCCGAATTCGGAATCGACCGCGTTCTGCTGGACGTTCACCTCCTGCACGGCATCCATGGCCGGCGTGTAGGCCGACTTCTCGGAGGCCATGTTCGGCGCGCCGTCGACCACCACGTCGTTCTTCGTGGTCGTATTGCCGCCGACGTCGATCTGCGTCGACGCCCAGTGGTGGTACGGGCTCTGCTCGGTGGTGGACCGCAGCACCGACGCCGGATTGAGTTGCGCCAGC